>CAKQTF010000101.1 GCA_934276695.1 uncultured Spirochaetales bacterium | reverse complement strand
CCTGTATAGATCCCCATAGTCCTGTAATCAGCCATCTGCCATAGCATAGGAAAGGAATTCGTCACGATGCTGACCCAGAAGATGCCGAAGAGGAACAGAAGCACCCAGAACAGATAGAGCATCACAGGGCTTTTCACGGAAGCAGCAGCAAAGCCATGGATTCCGACAAGGATCAGCACGGAAGCAGCTCCGACGAGAGAGATGCGTATGGTCTTCCTTCTCCCGATCCTATGGGCAAGCTTACCTGAGGGGACAGCAAAGATCGCATATGCTATCCCGACCATGCCAGCTGCAAGTGATGCAGTGCCCTTGCTTGTCCCAAGAACCTCAAGGGAATACTTACCCACATAAGGCAGTATGCCCTGGTATGCAATGAACCAGCAGAGAAGCGCAAGCAGGATGAAGAGCGCACTCTTCTCCTTTTCTCCGAGAATCTCCTTTATGCTCTTCAGGATAGGGGCATTCTCTTCTTTCTCCACACTCTCAGGGACCTTCTTCTCCTTCACGAAGACAAACAGAAGGATCACTGCGGCAATGACGAATATGGAAGCGACAGGAAATGCAAGGATATTATCACTGGCCTCATTCATCCAAGGAAGCCTGATCCGCACATTCATCAGCCTTGCAAGAAGCACAGTACCGAGGATCGTAGCCATTCCGCCCATCGTATTGATCACCCCATTCGCCTCGCTTCTGAGATCTGCGGGGACAATATCTGGCATAAGAGCGACAACTGGGCCTCTGACAGCCTGCTTGAAAAGATTAAGCGCAAATATGACAAGAATCAGAAGGACAAGACTATTCATTGCAGAGAAAGGGACAAGGGCAAAGAATACAGCAGTAAGCGGAAGAAGCGTTATGATATATGGCATCCTTCTGCCGATCCTGGTAGATGTTCTGTCTGATATTGCTGAGAATATCGGGATCATGAAGATGGCAAGGACATTATCAAGCGTCATTATTATGCCAATCAGGAAATTCTTATCAACATACCGGCCAAGGAAAATAGGCACATATGTATCATATAGAGGATCCATGAGACCCATTGTGAAAAAACCCAGTCCAATAAGAAAGGTTGTAAGGTAATAGCCTTTAAGACCTTTCTTCCTATCTTTTGCTTCTTCCATAAAAACTCCTCGTTATACTCTATCATTCTCTTCAGCCATTGTCTAATTCAATCAAAAGTTATATACAATCCTAGTGCCTATTACAGATATAGAAGAACTCAGAAAATACATAGAATTAACAGAAGAAGAGAAGAAATGGAAGGAAACCGAGGAGAACACGCTTCCGCTGCTTATCTCTGACAATATCATCCCACTCCTTTCTGATGGCCATATAAGACACCAGTTTGTACCAAGCTGCATGGAGAACATAGATACTCTCGGGAACCTCGATCCGCAGGAAGAAGCCCAGCATGAGATGAGCCAGCGCCTTATACACAGATATAAGAACAGGGCTGCGCTTCTCGTGACAGACAGATGCTTCGCCTATTGTCGCCATTGCTTCAGGAGAAGATTCACAGGGACAATGACAGGCCCTATAGCAGATGATGAGCTATATGCCAGTGCTGAATACCTGAAGCAGCATGCTGAGATCAGGGAGGTTCTGCTCACAGGCGGTGATATGTTCACTCTCTCAGACAGCCAGATTGATCATCTCCTGTCAGTTCTGAAGGATGCAAGAGAGGATATAATATTCAGGCTGTGCACTCGGTCCCTGCTATCGAATCCTGCAAGGTTCACAGAGAACCTGTTCACAATACTGGAAAAGCATAACCATGGTGCGCCATTCTATCTTATGACACAGTTCAACCATCCTCTTGAGATCACAGACAAGGCCATCTCAAAGCTTGAGGGCTTCATAAGGCTTGGAATCCCGATGATGAACCAGTGCGTTCTTCTCAGAGGCATTAATGATTCTGTGGAGATCCAGACAGAGCTATGCAATAAGCTGCTGTACAACCGCATAAAGCCATACTACCTTTTCCAGGGAGACCTCGTAAAAGGCACTGCACATCTCAGGGTCCCGCTCTCTGAAGGGCTGGAGATAGAGCGCAGAATGCGCATTGAACTATCAGGGCTGGGAATGCCGCAATATACAATCGATCTTCCAGAAGGAGGCGGAAAGGTCATTCTCACAAAGCAGTATATTGAAGGCTTATCTGATGGTAAATGGACAATCAGGACTCCGGAAGGTGAAATAAGGCACTATCCAGAAGACCTGAGATAAACGCCGCCAGTTTCACAGATATATCCAGAGTGCATATGCATAATGAAAGGGCCCCGGATAGAGGCCCTTCACTTTATGCGCGCTGCTTGATCATCTGCTGCTATTCAGCCAGTTCTCAAGCATAGTGAGCTGCTCTGATCTACGTAGTGATCTTTCTTCCCTGTATTCCTCTGCAGAGAGATTCTGCTTTGGCTCTCCGAATGTAGGAATGCTTATTGGAGTAACACTGGAAGCGGCAGAAACAGCAGGCTTTGCAGGGACTGCCGGAGTAGCTTCCTCAACCGGAGTAGCTTCCTCAACCGGAGTAGCTTCCTCAACCGGAGTAGCTTCCTCAACCGGAGTAGCTTCCTCAACTGGAGTAGCTTCCTCAACTGGAGCAGCTTCCTCAACTGGAGCAGCTTCTTCTGCTACAACAGCAGGGATATATGACTCCATAAGCTCATTATGCTTTGCTTCAATAAGATCAGATGCAGCATTATAAACACGGCTATCATTAAGAGCACTCTCGATTGCACTGTTTACTATGCGGCTGACTGCATCAACATATTCAGGATCTGTTGAAACACCCAGGGAGCTCACTATCTCATATGCAATAGCATCAGCATCAACAGCTTTTCCATCAACATATGCAATTATGCTATCTGTATTCTTCTTCAGAGCCTCATCAGTGTATGATCCTGCGGAGGTAACAGCACCTGATGCTGCATCATCTGCATATTTCTCAGCAATTGAAAGATTATCAGCAAGGCTGGCAGCTATATCAGAAGAAATACTGCTGAACTTCTCATCTATAATCTTCAGAAGCTCAGCCTTAAGTTCAGGAATATACTCATCAAGGGAATATGATGACATTATGTCTTCCACATCCCTGACAATTTCATCCTTTGTCTTATCCTTCCAGTATGCTATCTCCTGTTCTGCAATTGCCTTCGCGCTTTCCCTGACATATCCATTGAATTCACTATCAGCTTTCAGGATCTCCGCTACGCTCTCTGCCATCTTCTCCTCGGCACTAAGCACAGCTGTATCTGTCTCCAGAGGCTCATTGATTGTTGCTAAAGGCTGGCTTTGGCGTGCAGCCGCAGATTCAAGCACCTTCTGTGCAAGTTCTGAGTGGCCAGGCCTTGTGAGACACATGAAGACAAATGTCGAAAGTGTCAGCACAACTGTTATTGTCAAGAGTATAACTCTAGCTTTCTTACTCATTATGGATCCTCTATTTCAGAATATTAGCACAGCAGAGCGAGACTTGTCGAGAAAGTTGATCCACTGAACCATCATTGATTATAGTAAGGACTCTTTTGCCTGATGAGAATGCAGCAAGGCCTATGTCTTTCTGCGCTTCAGACCTTCTTCTGAACCCTTCTTCCGAGATTGAATCCCTTTGCCTTGCTCTCTCAAGCCGGACTTCAAATGGGGCATATACAAGAATAATCAGGTCGCAGCTAGCAACAAAGCCCATTGATTCGAGAATCGCCGCATTTATCACAGCATTCTTACCTGACTGTTCTGCCGCCTTGCATATTCCAAGTGTCTTCTCCACCATCCATGGATGGGTAATGCTGTTGAGAAGCTCAAGCTTATCCGGATTGCTGAACACAATCGGGCCAAGCTTTTTCCGGTTAACGGTTCCATCCTCAGCAATGATCCCATCTCCGAAAGCCTCTATCAGCTCAGGCTTCTTAGCAGACAGTGCCTCATGCCCGATCTCATCCTCATCGATTATCACAGTCCTATCATTCCTGAGCAGCTCCTTCCTGTAAGCCCTATTATCATCAGTGCATATCCCCCCAGCATCTGCCATTCTCAATAGAAGCCCTGAGAGGAACAGATAGAACAGTTATATTCTCCATTATATCCTTAACCATCTTGCTGACCTCATCAAGCTCCTCAGCCGGAACCTGGAAGATAAGCTCATCATGGACCTGAAGAATCATGCGTGACCTGAGTGACCTTCTGTTAAGCTCTCCGTAAATGGCAATCATAGCCTTCTTCATTATCTCTGCAGCAGTGCCCTGGATCACTGTATTCACAGCAACGCGCTCCGCTGCTGCCTTCTCAACCTTATTTGAGCTGTTTATGCCAAGGACTTCCCTGATGTGGCCACCAGCAGTCTTCACATAGCCTGTCTCAGCAGCGCTTTCATTCGTCTTATCTATGAATCTGCGAACTTCGCTGTACCGTTCAAAATAACGTTTTATGAATTCCTGCGCCTCGCTTCTCGATACTCCGAGCTCACCTGCCAGCCTGAATGCAGACATCCCATACATGATACCGAAGTTGATCGTCTTTGCAATCCGCCGCTCTGCTGGTGTGATCTCTTCCACATTCTTCGAGAAGATCAGGGATGCTGTATATCTATGCACATCCTCTCCGGATAGGAATGCATGCTGGAGCCCTGGATCTTCTGTCATATGGGCAAGTACAACCAGCTCAAACTGTGAATAATCGGCAGAAAGGAAGACAGTCCCGTCCTCAGCTGTGAATGCAGAGCGTATGAGGCGGCCTTCATCAGTTCTCACAGGTATGTTCTGAAGATTGGGATTTCGCGATGAAAGCCTGCCTGTAGCTGTCCCTGTCTGGAGGAATGTCGTATGTATGCGCGAATTACCGGCCCTGAGTGCAGGAAGAGTATCAATATATGTTGATTTGAGCTTTGAAAGCTGCCTGTACTCAAGAAGAAGCTCTATGATAGGAGCCTTACCTCTGAGGCCTTCAAGTGTTGCAGTATCCGTGGAATACCCTTTCTGGGTCTTCTTCGCAGCCTTGAGCCCCATCTCATCGAACAGGACCTTTGAAAGCTGCTGAGTGCTGTTTATATTGAATTCATGCCCAGCAAGCGA
>CAKQTF010000100.1 GCA_934276695.1 uncultured Spirochaetales bacterium | reverse complement strand
CTGCTATTGAATTTTCCGAAAGGAGATCCCGAGGCTTAGGTGAGATACCTCGGGGTTCTACCCCGAGGAGGTTCATTCTTACCGGGTCATCTACTCCGCAGCATAAAGGAATCCTTCATAGCGGAGCTGGACGTATTGCAAAGCTCAGGATGAGGACAATGTCACTGTATGAATCGTGGATCTCATCTGGCATGGTATCCCTCAGAGGATTGTGTCAGGATGTATCGCTTGATCCTGTTATGACAGGCCCTGTTAAGCTTGATATGCTTGCAGATTGCATGATAAGAGGAGGATGGCCAGCCAATCAGGGCATTCCGATTGAATATGCAGCATATCTGCCTAAGCAGTATATAAATGCGATTATTGATGATGTATTCCGCTTAGATGGCATTAGAAGAGATAAGCATAATATGGGGTTGTTGCTTCGATCCCTTGCTAGAAATGAATCAACTACAGCAACAAACAGAAGGCTGACTGACGATATACGGAAATGGATTCTGAGGATATATCTGTGGAGACAACAGCTGAGTATCTTGATGTGTTCAGCCGTCTTTATATTACTGATAACCAGAGACCATTCGGAAGCAGGCTGAGAAGCGCCATCTTGCGGATCATTCCATCTCTAGTGCAGTCCTAGGTGCAACTCCCCAGAGCCTTATAGGTGACCTGAGCACATTCGGATTTCTGTTCGAAGCCCTCTGCGAGTGTGATATGCGCATCTATGCCGGGTCTTTCGGCGCAGAGCTCTATCATTATCAGGATTACAGTGGCAATGAGATTGATGCTGTCATCTCGCTTCCTGATGGATCATGGTGTGGCTTTGAGATAAAGCTTGGAGCAGACCAGATTGATGCTGCTGCTGATAATCTCCTTAGAATCAAGCGTGCGATTATGAAGGACGGAGGAGTGCAGGCAAAGGCAATGTGCGTTATCTCAGGGCTTTCGAATGCTGCTTATAGAAGGCCGGATGGCATATTCGTTATCCCTATAACAGCACTTGCGCCTTAACCCTCTGCTTATGCTGGTTGCTATTTCTGCTTTCTGTGTTATTGTAAGTGCATGAACCAGGATCTGATCTCTAAGGCTGAATCTTTCAATAGGAAACTGAACAGGCTGATGCCGTTCCTTACGCCTGCTGCTGTGATCATAGGCCTCATTTCTGGTGAGCATATTTCATGGATGAAGCCTGCAGTGACATATCTTTTTGCTCTGATGACCTTCCTTGGCACGATGAAGATAGGCCTCAGCGAGATAAAGGATACTCTTAAGCATCCTGTAGTCATCGTGGCATTTGCCATCGGAAGCTATGTTCTGATGCCTGTTCTTGCAGAGCTTGCAGGCAGTGCCTTCTTCCATGGAAATGATGATCTGATAAGCGGCTATAATCTTCTGCGTGCAATCCCGACTGGCGTGGTATGCACAGTATGGACTTCCATTCTCTCCGGGAATCTTGCAGCCGCTATATCGATCCTGCTTCTCGATACATTCCTTGCGCCTTTCATGACTCCGCTTCTTCTCCGGCTCTTCACAGGGGAATCAGTTGCTGTGGATTCCATTGGGATGATGAGATCCCTCCTTATAATGGTTCTGATCCCATCTGTGCTCGGGCTGATCTTCAACCGCTTCTTCTGAGAGAGGATAAAGGAGGAATGGGCGCCTCTCTCGAATCCTATTTCTAAGCTGCTTCTTGTATGCGTGATTGCGATAAACACATCAAAGGCTGCAGGAATGATAATGGATAATATATCAGCATCATATATCCTGATTGCATTTGTGAGCCTCCTTGTAGCAGCTCTCGGCTTTCCCGCAGGCTATCTGATCTCACGCCTTTTCCGCTTGGACAGGTCTGTGACGATATCTGTGACACTCACAGTTGCAATGAGGAATGTCAGCGCAGCGCTTGTCCTTGCAACGGCATTCCTTCCGGATGCAGCTGCGCTTCCTGTCATTTTCTGCATTGTGTTCCAGCAGAGCCTATGCGCAGTGATGGGCAATCTGCTCTTTGGCCGCTGAGGCTTATAAATCAATTGAAAAAAGGCTTTTAAACAGACTATCATCAGAATATGCGCTACGAGGATATGGAATATCTCAATTATAAGAATATAATCGATGCAATCGATGAGATTGATGATCCTACCCGTGCCATAATAGCAAAGGAGCTTGAGCTCTCCCGCACAACTGTATCTAATGTTGTCAACTCCCTTATTGAGAATGGCATTGCAGAAGAGACAGAAACAGCAAAGTCATCAAGAGGAAGGCCTGGGCTTAAACTTAGGGTCACAGGCAGTAAATGGTTCGCACTTGGTGCAGCATTCACTTCGGATTCCTGGTCATACGCGCTTGTAGGGCTCGATGGGACAATTGCAGATCAGTATACAACACCGTCTGTTCCGAACTTCACACCTGAAGGGCTGCTTTCAACGCTTATCGCCGGCCTGAGGTTCATGATCACAAGGGCAAAGGGATGGATCCTGCCTGCAATAGGCCTCGGGCTTCCTGGGATTGTTGACAGCGAGAAGGGCGCTATACTCAGAGTCAATGATCTTGGGTGGCACAGCACAATAGATGTTGCAGGTATCGTTGAGCGGGAGCTTGGGTACAAGGTCTACTGCATAAACAGATACACGACATCAGGGCTTGCTGAGTACAAGTATTCTAATCCAGATAAGGAGAAGAATATGATCTATATCGGAATAGGCTCCGGGATAAGGTCTGCTATCTTCGTGAATGGCACGCTCCTCACTGGTGCAACATACACAGCAGGAAGGATTGCCCATCTGGTAATCGATCCTAATGGGCCTCTATGTGACTGCGGCAAGCGCGGGTGCCTTCTGTCACTTGCAAATGACAAGGCCCTCCATCAGAATGCCATCAGGATCCGGGAAAGGGATGAATACTCCAGATCGATCATTGCATCGCTTCCGGAGGATGCGCTTACCTCGCAGGCCATAGCTGAGCTTGCAGATGATGGAGACGAATGCGCAATGGCTGTCATGGATTCTATCGCAGCCCCTCTTGCAAGGGGGCTATCGATTCTTGCGGATGTGATCAATCCCCGTAAGATTGTCATCGGGGGGCCTATCGGATACAGCTCAGAGTATCTTGTCGGTAGAATACGGAAGAACTTTGAGATAATCTCTGCAGATGAGCCATATAAAGGCCTTGATATAGAGCAGGGCAGGCTGAAGGAAATCGGGGCAGCCCTTGGAGCTGCAACGCTTGTCCTTCAGAATAAGGCGGAGCTTCTATATAGGGGCCCAGCTTCTGCAGCCTATGGCAATATAAGGTAGAAAGACTGCCTGCTGATTCTGAAACATGATTTCGTAAGTTAAAATTACAAAATCTAAATAATTGTAATATATTGAAATAAAATATTTTGTAATTTAAATTGACAAATTAAATCTCTGTGATAGCATAATCTTAGACATCATTGTTTTTCAGGAGTTTCCGAGTGGGAAGGAAGATAGGTTTCGGGATTATCGGGCTGGGTGTGATTGCTGAGACGCATATAGCAGCAATCAGCATGAATGACAACTGCGCCTTCATAGGTGCATATGACAGGACGCCTGGAAAGGCTAAGGCATTCTGTGAGGCACATGGAATGGGCATTCCATATGATGATCTTGAGAGCTTCCTTTCCAATCCGGATATTGAGGCTGTGACCATTGCAACGCCATCTGGGTATCATCTGGAGCCTGCGCTTGCTGCGATAAGCCATGGAAAGCATGTGATCATAGAAAAGCCGATGGAGATAACGCCAGAGAGAGTCCAGAAGATCCTTGATGCAGCCTCTGCTAAGGGCGTGATTGCAACCGGAGTCTTCCAGTCAAGGTTCTATGAGGCTCCGATCCTTATAAAGAAAGCCATAGATGAAGGGCGCTTTGGCCGTCTGACTCTTGTGGATGCACAGGTCAAGTGGTATAGGAGCCAGGAATACTATGATTCAGGTGCCTGGAGAGGAACCTGGGCAGTCGATGGCGGCGGTGCGCTGATGAACCAGTCAATCCATGCAGTTGATCTTCTTCAGTGGTTTGCAGGCAAGGCAGATGAAGTCCAGGCATACACTGCGACACTGAGTCATGAGAGGATTGAAGTCGAGGATACAGGAACTGCTGTGCTGAGATTCAGGAGCGGCGCGCTCGGAGTCATAGAGGGATCAACAAGCGTATATCCGGGATTCCTCAAGAAGCTGGAGATCTGCGGCACGGATGGGTCTGCAGTCCTGGAAGAGGAATCGATCACGCTATGGAGATTCAGGGAAGAGAGACCGGAGGATGAGGATATACGCAGGACATTTGCAGACAGGAATTCATCCGGCGGCGGGGCATCTGATCCGAAGGCAATAAACACTCTTGGCCATGAGCGTGAATTTCATGATTTTGCGGATGCGATCATAAACCGCAGAGCTCCTGCCATAAGCGGCGAGTCCGCTGGAGAGGCTGTGAGGATAATAGCAGCGATCTATGAGAGTGCCAGGACAGGAAAGCCTGTCAGAGTGAATTGAGCTTCATCATAAAAAAGGAGATAAATTATGAAGAAAGCATTAGCTATCATGCTTGTATTGGCTGTTTCAGTCAGCCTGGTCTTCGCTCAGGGTGCTTCAGAGGCATCCGGTTATCCATCAAAGACAGTTGAGGCAACAGTCGGCTGGTCTGCAGGAGGCGGCGGTGATATCGTATTCAGAGCCCTTGCTGAGGTGTTCCCGAAATATGCGAATGGCCAGACGATGGTGATTAAGAATGTCCCAGGCGCATCAGGTGTCACAGGTGCAATTGAGTTCCTCGATGCATCCGCAGATGGCTATTCCATCATGCACTGGAACAATGCGACAATGGCAAAGACGCATCTTTCATCGACTCCGATAACTGGTGCTGATACATTCAGGACAGTCTGCCAGGTTGTCTCATCATATAACTATATTGTTGTGAAGGCAGATTCCAAGTATAGGACACTTGGAGACCTCATTGCTGATGTGAAGGCAAATCCAGGTAAGATCACATGCGGTAATGCCGGTGCACAGGGTGGAAACCACCTTGCGGCTCTTCTCTTTGAACAGGCTGCAGGACTGAGCTTTGTGCATGTTCCGTACTC
>CAKQTF010000099.1 GCA_934276695.1 uncultured Spirochaetales bacterium | reverse complement strand
CCCTTGCATTAGGTGCCTTATGGAAATAAAGGTATCCACCGAAGAGCTCATCTGAGCCTTCCCCTGAAAGCACCATCTTGATTCCCATGCTCTTAATCACACGGGCAAGAAGGAACATAGGAGTGGCCGCCCTGACTGTTGTTATATCATATGTCTCGAGATGGTAGATCACATCATCTATGGCATCCAGAGCCTCCTGGATTGTGAAATGTACCTCATGATGGACTGTCCCGATGTAATCAGCAGCCTTTCTGGCAGCAATCAGATCAGGAGAGCCTTCGAGTCCGACAGCAAATGAGTGGAGACGAGGCCACCATGCCTCTTCCTTTCCCCCTGTCTCGACCCTGTTCTGGGCATACTTTGCCGTTATTGCGGCAATGACTGAGCTATCAAGCCCGCCGGATAGAAGAACGCCATATGGGACATCTGACATCATCTGCCTTCTGACGGCAGCCTCAAGCCCATCCCTGACAGCCTGGACAGAACTCGGATTATCCTTCACGTTCTCGTAGCTCTCCCAGTCCCTCATATACCATCTGCGAGTCTCGCCTGTAAGCGAATAGAAATATGTGCCGGGCATGAATTCCGTTATCGTAGTGCATACGCCTTCAAGTGCCTTCAGCTCTGATGCCACATAGTAGTGGCCATCTGCATCCCATCCCTGATAGAGAGGGATGATCCCGATATGGTCTCTTGCAATAAGGTATGCATCCCTGTCTGCATCATATAGGCAGAAAGCGAAGATGCCATTCAGGTCCTCAAGGAAATCAACGCCCTTATCCTTATAAAGAGCCAGGATAACCTCACAGTCTGACTTTGTCTGGAATTCATACCTGCCTTTGTAGCGTTCACGGATCTCCTGATGATTATAGATCTCTCCATTCGCTGCAAGTACAAGCCTGCCATCAGGAGAATACAGAGGCTGCTTGCCTGATAGCGGGTCGACAATCGAAAGGCGCTCATGTGATATTATCGCATCCGAGCCTGTATAGATTCCTGACCAGTCCGGTCCTCTATGCCTGATCTTACGGGACATTGAGATCACCCGATCCCTGTATTTCCCGCTATCCTGATTTATCTCAAACATCCCTACAAATCCACACATGAAAAACTCCTGGTCATTAAGAATAAAAAAAGGCGCACATCCCCCATAAGATGAACGCCTTTGTTCTGCTCCAGAATATCTTCTTTGCTGTTCGATAGTCAACAAATCAGAATCAATTAATCGATTTTCATTGAGTACAGATCGCTGTCAGAGACTGAGATCTGCATGCTGCTTTCAGGAAACAGCAGGCGGATGGATGACAGCCTGCCCTCTGAATATCCATAGGTTATGTCCTCTATTTTCCTGCCGCACTCATCAAGATGGAATCTCGGATACACGCCGGGGAGCGGATGATCTGAAGATGACAGCTCTATGCATAGATGCGGAAGACTGCCGCATATCTCTACATATACCCGGAGCTCATCAGCTCCTTCCATATGGAATACAATGCTATCTGATGTATAGCCAAGGTCATCAACCCCTGAATGCTCAATGCATCTGATGCTACGACCGATCACTTTCTCTGCCAGCTGCTCTTTCATACTCAGAAAATAAGAGCAAACAGTCTCCTGGGTAATGAACAAAATGGTTCTTTTGTTATAAAAGCATTAGAATACAAAAACACACAGGAAACATTATGCCATGCAATGGTACAATACAATCAGGAGGTTCCAATGATTCTTCATGTAATTGCCGAAGCAAATAGGTGCTTTGAGTGCAAGAAGCCGCTATGCCAGCTTGAAGGCTGCCCGATCCATACACCTATTCCCCAGATGATCCATATGCTTAAGGAAGGGAAGCTCAGGGAAGCCGGTGATATGCTGTTCGCAAACAACCCGCTTTCAGTAGTATGCTCGATAGTATGCAATCATCAGAGGCAATGCGAAGGCCACTGCGTACAGAACAGGAAAGGCCAGCCGGTGCATATATCATCAATAGAGAACTACATATCAGATACATGCCTTGACCAGATCCGCATATCGATTCCTGAATGGAACGGAAAGAGAATCGGGATAATAGGCGCAGGACCTGCAGGAATCACAGTCGCTATAGAAATGGCAAAGATGGGCTATAAAGTCACCATATTCGATGCAAAGGACAAGATCGGCGGGATAATGCAGTACGGCATCCCTGACTTCAGGCTTCCTAAATCAATACTGGAGCGCTATGGCAATCTGCTGAGGGAAATAGGCATAAAGATCAGGCCGAATACAACAATAGGCGGCGCGCTTGAGATCAGGGACCTCTTCAGGGATGGATACAGTGCCATATTCATAGGGACCGGAGTATGGAGGCCGAAGAAGCTCGGGATTAAGGGCGAGAGCCTTGGAAATGTTCATTTCGCAATCGATTTCCTCGCAAACCCTGATGCCTATCATCTAGGGGACCATATTGCGATAATAGGAATGGGAAACACAGCGATGGATGTTGCAAGGACTCTTCTGAGAAAGGGAACAAAGCATGTGACGCTCATTGCCAGGAAGAACAGGATAGAGGCAAGCGAGGAAGAAGCAGAATATGCAAGGCTTGATGGAGCTGAGTTCTTATTCGGCAAGCATACTCTTGAGATAACTGAGGACGGACCAATACTCGACGATAACATCCTTGATGAGAACGGGGCAATCATAGGAGAGAAGAACGATCCTAAGCTGTTCCCAGCAGATTCCACGATAATCGCAATCAGCCAGGGACCGAAATCAAAGCTTGTCAATACGACAAGGAATCTCAAGGCGTCAGAATCAGGACTGCTGCTGACAGATGAACATGGAGAGACAACATGCCCAGGAGTATTCGCAGCCGGCGATGTTGTCCTTGGAGCAAAGACCGTGGTACAGGCTGTTGCATATTCAAAGAACGCAGCAAAGGCAATCGATGAATACGTGAAAAGCCTGCCAGAAGGATACGTATCCCCACTGTTACAGGAATAAAGCAGCACACAAAGAGGCCCTATCTGAGAGAATGATAGGGCTTCTTCGTATCCAATGAGCGGATAAAAACGAACGCTTTAGGCACTTCATGCCTATTAAAACATCAAATATCCCTATAAAACAGACATTTATCTTGCTACCTATTGTAAATTTATGAGAAAATAGCTCCTATGGCTGATATAAAGCTTTCAGCGATGGACAGAAAGTTCATAAAAGGATGGGGAGAATTCAATCCAACAGACCCTGAAGCGCTTTCTGACGATCGCATAAATGAGATAAACAATACAGCTGTGAATAAGAAGCTCAGGAAGAAGCATCTTATGAAAAGCAGCAAGGATATAACAACGACGACATACGTCATACCTGTAAGTGACGGCGGAGCCATCACAGGCTATTACTACTCATCGCAGAAGATCAGCGAAGAGACAGGCCTTATGCCTCTGATCGTGTTCCTGCATGGCGGTGGCTGGATCTTCGGCAACATGGATTTCTACTCAGTATTCCTCCGTCATCTGGCAGAGGTCACAGAATCCGCTATCCTGTCCGTTGACTACAGACTCGCTCCGAAGTATAAGTTCCCAACAGCCATCGAAGACTGCTATGATGCATTCATCTGGGCTGCGGAAGGAGCGAAATACTGGAAGGTCGATCCAGACAGGATCTATATAGCAGGAGACAGCTGCGGCGGGAATCTGGCTGCTGCAGTCGCAATCCTTGCAAGAGACCGGAAAGGCCCATCGATTGCAGGCCAGATCCTGCTCTACCCTCTCCTTGATGGAAGGCTCAGGACGCAGTCCCAGATGGAATTCGCAAATACTCCGACCCTGAACGCAAAGACGCTGCAGTTCTATATCAAAAGCTATGAAAGGGAGCCGAAGGACATCCTGTCCCCGATGTTCTCACCGCTGCTTTCCCAGGATCTGACAAGACTGCCGCCTGCACTGCTGCTTGCAGCCGAGCAGGATCCTCTCGTAGATGATGCACGTCTGTATAATGATGCGCTCCTTGCTGCCGATGGCAGATCCAGAGTCATAATAAGCGAAGGCTCATTCCATGGCTTCATGCCATTCAGGCACGGAAAAGGCCGGGAAGAGGCAGAATGCGCAATCAGGCAGTTCATAAGCGGAAGATCCCTGGATAACATACAGTTCGTGACACACCGTGAGCTCAGGACGATATCAGAGCATAGAAACTGAAAAAAGATAGCTTGATGCAATCTGCATCCTAGGCTGGAAAATAAAGGGGGGACACCAAACCCAGGCTTTCAAGCTATCTTTTATAGCCTCAACAGCTACAATTTAATGTATACACAGAATCAGAAACATCGTCAAGTGAATTCAATAACTGAATACTTTAAAACAAGTCTTGTATTTTTATATAATTATTGAGCCATGACAGATCCACAGCGCAGCTACAATATGTCCAGAATAAGAGGAAAGGACACTTCAATAGAGATTGCCCTGTCAAAAGCACTATGGCATAGAGGGCTGCGGCTCAGAAGAAACCAGAGCGGAATATATGGGCATCCTGACCTATCGAGCAGGAGACTGAAGGTCGCCATATTCTGCGATGGGGATTTCTGGCACGGCTGGGACTGGGAAGAGAGAAAGGACAGGATACAGAGCAACCGCTCATACTGGATACATAAAATAGAGCGCAATATGGAAAAGGATGAGGAAGTCAATCATCATCTGACTGACCAGGGATGGCTTGTGATCCGGGTCTGGGAACATGAGATAAGGAAGGACATATCAGGGACAGCAGATATGATCTTCCGTCTGATTGCAGAAAGACGGGAAAGCCTTTAGCTTTTCCTGAATCATCACTATACTCATACTGCTATGAGTATGGAAAAGAGAGACCTAGGGAATGCCAGGATATGGCCATTGCTGCTTAGCATGACGATTCCGACTGCACTGGCACAGCTTGTGAATGTGCTCTATGCAATCATTGACAGGATATACATAGGACATATACAGGACATCGGGACGCTGGCTCTTGCAGGGGTCGGGATAGCATCCCCGATAACATCATTCATATCCGCATTCGGAATGCTGATCGGTCTTGGCGGTGCACCTATAATGGAAATGAGGGAAGGCCACGGAGAGCATGATAAGGCAGAAGAG
>CAKQTF010000098.1 GCA_934276695.1 uncultured Spirochaetales bacterium | reverse complement strand
ACATTTATCCCGACCTTCTCAAGGGATGCAGCAATGACAAGTCCTGCATTAACATATTCCTGATAGTTCTTAGGAAGATACATCCTGAGCTCAAGACCGTCTCCATACCCAGCCTCAGCAAGCAGTGCCCTGGCCTTATCCGGATCATAGCCATACGTATCAGAGAGATCTATGTATTCCTTGAGGACAACAGGGAAATGAGATCCGATCTTCTTGCCATATCCCCACCACACAGCATCTATGAGCTCATCCTTATCGACTGCATAGTTTATTGCCTGCCTGACCCTGATATCAGATAATGCCTCATTACTCTGGTTCATTGCCATGAGCTGAAGGCCGTTACCTGCTTCTGCAAGGATCCTGAATTCCTTTCCCTCAACAGCTGAAGCGAGATCACCAGTGATCAGTATGATATCAACCTCTCCTCTCTCAAGTGCTGTGATCTCCGCTGTGAGATCTGGCATGATAACGAACCTCACACCATCATTCCTTACATCGTCTTTTCTGTAGTATTCATTCCGCTCAAGCACAAGAGCCTGCTGCGGTACCCATGAAGCGAGCTTATAGGGGCCTGTCCCAACAGGACTGCTCTTAAGATCATCAGAAGATGCATCAACCACGGCTGCCCATGCATATGCAAATGAAGAGAGTGCAGCCACATCGAGAGAATCCATATGGAAGACTGCATATTCACCATCCGCTTCCATTGATGATATGAATGCATAGTCATTGCTTCTTATGCCCTTATCGCTCTTAAGGCGCTCGAATGAAGCAATCACAGCAGATGCATCACATGCTCTTCCATCAGAGAAGAAAGCATCCTTCCTGATATGGAATCTGATTGTGAGCCCATCATCACTTATCTCCCAGCTATCGGCAAGGGATGGCACAAGATTACCATCATGATCTACTGTGATCAGTGTTTCATAGATGTTGTTTGTAATCTGGAATGTGCTGGCACTGGCTGTCGCATGGGGATCCAGTCCGTCAGGGTCCACAGGTATTGCCATGACAATCATATCCTTCTGCACATCCTCGGTCTTTCCCTTGCAGGAGAAGGCTGTCAGCAATACAGAGAATACAATGAATATGAAAGAAAATCTTTTTTTCAAAGCGGTAGTTCCTCTGCTGTCATTCTCACATATATGCCAATATAATTCTATAAATCACAGACAAATTAACGTGAATAAAACATTGGATCTCAGCCTATCATGCCACTTGCTATGAATGAATGCACATCGGATGAGAACTCTGCTATGTTATCATTTCCAAGATATACCATATGTCCCGAAGGATACCCCTTCAGGATCACCCTATCCATCGGCAGATCCGCATGATCCAGCATATAATATGCAATTCCTATCTCCGTTGTCAGATCATAATAGCCATTGGCAAAGAACAGCTTCATATCCGGGGATCTCTTCATGGCATTCCTAAGGCATTCAGCTGAAGTGAGCTCTGTATCCTTGTTCCATCTCTTCGATATCTTGATCGCAGGCTTATAAGGCCGGTCGAATCCGCTGATTCCCAGCATAGGGAATATACCGCTGATGAGAGAGCCTAGGAATATGGAATTATACCGGCCCCTCACAGCATCACTTGACATCCCGAACTCAGTCTCATCATAAGGAGATGAATACAATGGTCTTGTGACCCTTCCGTCAAGCCTCGACACAGCAAGCCCTTTCTGCCTTATGACCTCATTCTTAACCGAATAGCTGTCAATGCGCAGGTGATGAGAATCAAGATAATCTTCAGATACGCCTGCAAAGTGCATTATCCCGGATATAAGCTTATCTCTCGCTGCTCCGGTAAGACGGCTTCCTTTATACAGCCCGAGAAGATAATCATTATCTGCGAATTCCTTTGCGCTCTGCACCCACTCATCAAGCGGAACCGAATGATCAGTATTATGGTACCAGTTTATTGCAGCATATGTAGGGAATCCTATCACAGACTTCTCCACAGGGACCTCACGTCCGAAATACTGGCCTGTAGTCACTGTATTGCCTATGAATATAATACCGTCAAATGTGATGTCATAGCATCTGTCAGTACCTGGACCGGCAGCGATCTCTGCTGCCATCGCCGCACGCGTGCATCCATAGCTTTCAGCTATTATGTACTTCGGGCTGTTCCATCTGCCATACCGCTGCAGCCATGACTGCACAAAGCTGAGAAAAGCCTCGGCATCCTCCTTTATCCCGAAGAAGCTTTCAGAATATGACTCATCAAGAAGCATCCCGAATCCGGTTGCAACAGGGTCTACAAGCACTATGTCAGCTATATCAAGCAGGCACTCCGGATTATCCTGCACTCTGTATGGCGGGATAGCAGAAGCTGCATCCACATCGTCCATGAACACCATGCGCCTAGGCCCTAGGAATCCAGAATGAAGCATGCAGCTTGAGGATCCAGGGCCTCCGTTGAACGCGAATATGACAGGCCTGGATTCAGCATTCCCAGCAACGTCCCTGAAATAAGAGAACGAGAATATGGAAGCAATGGGCTTTCCTGAGCCATCGTAGAACAGATTATCCTCACTGATAGAATGGAAGCCTACCGCCTCCCCGTTTATAACAGCACTGCCATGAGCCTCAAAGCGGCTCGGGCTGAAAGCATAAGTATTGAGCATATACTGTGATTATAGAGCAAGAATGATAAGTATCAAAGCCTGCAATAATAATGGAAAACGGCCAGTCCAGCAGCTGGAACAGGCCGTCATATAACTATTTATGGATTATGATTACAGCTTATCAATAAGCATCGAGCATTTTCCAGAAGGAATCGGAAGCGTCTTCTTCTTATCCTCTTCAAGAATATGGATAGTGAAATAGTAAAGCTTCTCGCTTTCAAGGCGTATCTCCCATCCTCGTGTATTCTTGTTGGAAAGTATGGTTATGTTGTTCTTCTTGAGGGAAAGCTCCTCTATGCCCATCGCCTCAAGATTCTGCATAGTCCAGTAAACTGTCTTCCTTGGCAGCGATATATCAAGACCGATGATGTTCTCAATCACAAGCGAGATTGTCACAAGGCCAAGCATCGGCAGATAGCATTTCCTGTTCTCAGGGCCTTCAACAGGACAGAGTGATGTGCCTTCAGACATAGGCCTGTAGATCTCCCATGCATCCCCCTGCTTATCTGAATCAGGATGCAGTGTATCAAGGATGAAATACATATGGCGTATTGCGCATTCTCTTGCGAATATGAATGAGTTGTAATTCATCAGGCCTTTTATCACCATGAAAGTGCAGAATGGAACCACACCCCCCTGGTAGCCATTGCCGTTCTCAGAGAAATACTTAGATGACACAGGAACAGTCGGGAACGGATTCTCAGTACCGAATTCCTTATCGTCCCTCAGCTTCTCAATGAGGAATGATGCATACTCATCATTAGGAATCTCAGCAAGCAATGTCCAGAAAGCTCCTATATGCTTATTCTTTATGATGGCCTCATCATCTCCAAGATCATAGTAGAACTGTGTTTCAGGATCCCACATCATTGAATTGATTCTGGTCTTAAGAGAGAAATAGATGCGCTTATACCTGAAAGCAAGCTCCTTATCATTGAGAATGTCACCGATATATGACATATAAAGAGCGAATATGGCAACAGCACTGTTGAAATCGACAGTATACGCAGCGCCTTCCCTTGGAAGATTTCCAAGGTGCGTAGCTGCATATGGGACCTTATATAATCCATTAGGCATCTGGAAGCTCTTCTGAAGCCACTGATAATAAAGCTCCAGGCTTGGAACCACATCCTTAAGCCTTTTCTTATTACCGATCTTATGATAGAAAGCAAATTCCACATATGGAAGAAGAGGCAAAGATACTCCGGAAGGATTATCAACATCAAAGACTGGGGCCTTTGTGCTAATGCTGTACTTCTCTGCAATCATTCCAGTTTCCTTATCCTGAACAGAATAGAAGAAATCCACCATGGAGTATGGGCCATAGCTCTGATTGCTGTAAACAAGGAACAGGGAAGATAATGATGTATCAAAAAGATCAATCACATCAGAATCCTGATATGTGTAATAACCTTCTGGGAATAAACCATCTTTGTCCCCCTGATGCCAGACCTCGTCAAGCCAGACCCAGGTTCTGTCATACATATCAACAAAATCCTGATCGTAGAAATGGATGCGGGGAACTAAATCTTTTACCACGTTTTACTCCGTTAAAAGAGGCAAAAAAACAGAATTTTTTGCCTTAAATCGCATCTTACATATTACCTTAGCAGAAAAAGGTTGTCAAACAAATTTTTAAAGCACTCTTAGTTTTATCTTGAAAGGATTTATAAAAAGTAAATTTATTTTTACAATCTCAGTAGATCAGATTAAGCGCAGACGGCAGCAGCTCTAAGCTGAACGAGCCTCCTCCGTATGTGAAGACCTCCCCATCGCTATGCACAGGGATATCCTTTGACTCTACTTCTATCGTGACTTTCCTAGCGTTGAAATAAGAGAAGCTTTCATGGTCTTTGACCTGTCCGCCTTTCAGGAAGCTGACAGCAAGCCTGATCAGAGACATACCATTATATACCTTATTAGGATACATCACATCAAATGCGCCATCGTCGAGCCTGGCCAGAGGAGTCATCCTGAAGCCTCCGCCCATTCTTATCCCATTAGCGACAGAGATCTGCTGAGTCCTGATTATATGTTCCTCTCCATCTGCACACAGTCTCACTGAATATCCTTTAGGAGGATTCTTCAGGCAGTATAGAAAAGCAACAACATAGGATGGAAACCCATTTATATGCTTATATCCCATTGCCCTGAAGTTCACCATAGGCTCAAAGCCGAAACCGGTCCCATTGAGGAAGTACCTGCCATTCTCCTGCCCATCACCGCAGCAATACCCGACATCACAAGGCCTTGAATCGCCTTTTATGATCATATCAGATGCCTTATATATATCAGTCGGAATCCTGGCAGACCATGCAAAATCATTTCCACGCCCAATAGGGATGATGCCCATCCTGATATCCTTCCGCCCGGATCTCATTATCCCATTAAGGACCTCATTGACTGTGCCATCCCCGCCTGCTGCCACAATGCACCTGAATCCATTAGCAATCCCGGCTGCAGCAAGCTTCTCT
>CAKQTF010000097.1 GCA_934276695.1 uncultured Spirochaetales bacterium | reverse complement strand
TGGGAATGCTCCGCGGTGTTTTTTTCAGGGACTATTCATTTGCTTTGCGCAATACGATTGAATCAAAGTTGGACAAAATTCAGTGAAATGTCTAAATTTGATTTAAATTACATAAAATATACGACTTTTTATAATGCTGGGTTATAGAACTATGAAACTGATAGGAATAAACTCTGTAGGGGTGAGGGTTTCCATATGAGAGAAGGGCGCAGGATAAAGTCAGTTGATCCGTTTACATCAATAATTCCATTCATCATGGTTGAACGCTCTGATAGTCAGAATTCGATTACAGAGAGCTTTGATGTGTCAGGTGCGGAGAAGCTCATATCAGAGCTGAGGCAGCAGGGCTATGATGCTATAGGAATCCTGCATATCATCATAGCTTCCTATGTGCGCACAGTATCGCAGTATCCTAAGATCAACAGGTTCATAAGAGGGCAGAGGCTTTATGCCAGGAATGGCATTGCTGTCAATGTGACGATAAAGCGGAAGATGAACCTTGAGGACAATGAGACGACAATCAAGCTGCATTTCAATCCTGCAGACACCCTGTTTGATGTTTATGATAAGCTCAATGCTGCGCTTAAGAAAGCATACGAGGAGGATACTGATACAGACAATGCCGCAAGGGTCATAGGGTATATACCGCGCCTTCTCAAGAAATTCACTATGTGGGTCCTGAAGACGCTTGATTACTTCGATCTGCTTCCTTCCTCACTCATAGAGGCATCACCGTTCCATGGGTCTCTCTTCATAACCAACATGGCATCGCTTAATATCCCTCCAGTCAGGCATCACCTCTATAATTTCGGCAATATCCCTGTATTCATCGCATTCGGTGCTAAGCGCCATGTACAGCGGTTTGACAGGGATGGGAATCTTGAGCGCTATAAGGTCGTTGATTTCATCGCCAATCTTGATGATAGGATCTGTGAGGGATTCTATTATGCACAGTGCCTGAAGAGCCTTAAGAAGTGCATGGAGAACCCGTCATGCCTCACTGTTCCGCCTGAGAGCGTAGTGGAGGATGTCCGCTAGAACACCTCCATGTATGCATTCCCCTCTCCCTCTATGCAGAATGCAAGCGATGCAGAAGGCCCGAATGCCGGGTCCTCAGTGGAGAGGATAAGCTTCCCTCCTGAATAGAAGCGTAGGCTTGGCCCGCTTTTCCTTAGCTCAATGTCATTCCCGATTGCGGCTGGCATAGAGACTGCAGCTCCGAACAGCCTTGCATCTATCCCTTCCGATGGAGAGAATCTGATTATGTCTGATGGTGTATGGAATAGCATGAATGAATAAGAGAGCGAGCTATCACAGTCGCACTGCAGCCTGCAGTCCTCCGTCTCTCCCAGAGTGAAGAACACCGCAGTCTTCCTTCCTCTGTTATACCATCTGTATGAATGCAGCGTTATATCCTCGAATGCAGGTTTATATGACCAGTCAGCCTTTTTAGTGTTCATCCGTCATATGATATTAGAGTTTTTGATTGTTGTCATCGCATCTTTGTAATAGAATTCCGGATATGATTGGAATAATTGGTGAAACCTGTGCGGAATTCTATCCCGCAGATCTTGAATCGGAAGAGGAGGAGCTTTTCTCCTATGCGCTTGGCGGATCAGCTATTGAGGCTGCATCCGGGCTTACAGAGAACGGGATTGACGATTTCCTGATAATAACGAAGCTTAGCCGTGACAATATCGGGCTTGATACGCTTGATATGCTCTCTGATATAGACTGGTCTGTCGCAGATCTGGAGCCTTCCCCGCTTCTTTCCCCTGTTGACATCATGGGAGATATAAGGCTCAGGGGGACAGCTGCTTCAACAATAGGCACAGAGGAGCTTTCAGGCCTTCTCTCTGATATAAAGCCTGAAGCGCTAGTTGTCACTGCGCCGCTGCTGTCCCTGAACCCATCTGCATCTGCTATAGCCGATAGCATATGCTTCATGGATCCTCATCCTCTTGTGATAGTTGACATGGGAGATGATTCAAGGGAGATCCTCTCGCTTGAGATCCTCAAGGACAGCCTGAATGCAATCGCATCCTCTGTTGAGGACTCATACTGTGTAGGTGAGGCTGTATCATCAAAGATGAAGGTGATATCGAGGGAGAATGCCATATCAAGGCTGAAGATGCTTGGATGAGGCGCAGTTCAATCATCATACTGGTACTGGCTGCGCTTTCTGTCCTTTCAGCATGCAGCTCTGAGAGCGTGATCAGGGAAAGCCGGATTGCAATGGGCACTGCTGTGACTCTGTCCTTCTATAGCAGGCGTGATGCCGCGCTCTCAGATCAGGCATTCACTCTCCTTTCTGATATTGAGCATATGATTTCGTTCCATGATGATTCATCAGAGGTAAGCATGATCAACTCAGAGGCCGGGGCATCTCCTGTAGTGGTATCTCCAGAGCTCTTTAAGCTGATCAGGCTGGCTATTGGGATATCAGATGAGACAGGAGGCGCATTCAATCCGCTCATGGGCTCTGTGACATCTCTATGGAATATCGGAAGCGATGATGCAAGAGTCCCTTCAGATGATGAGATAAGCTTTGCTATCGGGCTTCTTGATACAGATGATGTCATCCTTGATGAATCAGAATGCACTGTGTTCCTGTCCCAGTCTGGGATGAAGCTTGATCTCGGCGGGATAGGAAAGGGCTATGCAACAGCAGTGCTACGGGACTTCCTCATTGAGAACGGAGTCAGGGATGCAATAATAAACCTCGGCGGCAATGTGTATGCAATCGGAAAGAAGAAGGGCGGGAATCCATATAGGATCGGCATAGCTGATCCTGATGGCGGGGCCTATATCACAAGTGTCACCATCTCTGATGAGGCTGTTGTCACAAGCGGTGCATATGAGCGCTACTCGGATATTGATGGCGTGAGATACCACCATATCTTCACATCATCTGGCTATCCATCCGATTCCGATCTCCTCTCTGCTACAATCATATCAGGTGATCCTGTCATCGCAGATGCGCTCTCTACTGCTGTATTCGCATCAGGAAGCAGCTCTGCAGAAGAATTCGCAGAGAAGTTTGATGTAGGTATCATAACCTATGACAGATCTCATGAGCTCAGGACTTACGGGCTCTGAATACAAGATATGAGTCATATATGAAGGAGTCTGTAGGCTCGCTCTCTGCTTTGTCTGAGTAGAATCCATCAATCACGAATCCTGTGCTGATCAGGTCTCCTATTATATCTGAAAGCGTGTGTGAGTACTCGAATGTGTCTCCAGCAGCTTCCATTTTCCTGAGCTCCTTCTGGCTCTTTGACCTCTCGTCTGAGAATGGTATAGTGTACTTTATCCTTAATCTTCTCTCCTGCTTCTTTTCATCAAACATGTAGATCACAGGGTTTGCTATTCCGAACATCAGCTCTCCGCCATGCCTCAGGACCCTGTATGCTTCCCTGTATACAGCTGCTATGTCTTTTACGAAGCACAGGGACACAGGATTGAGTGCATAATCGAATGATTCATCCGGGAATGTAAGAGCATCTATTGACCCTCTGACGAGCTCTGCCTTGATGCCATAGCGCTTCAGTGCCTTCGCATCCTGTGCAAGCTGCCCATCTGATATGTCAATCGTAGTCACATCTGCGCCGAATGCACTCATTATAGGAGTCTGCTGGCCACCTCCTCCTGCAAGTATAAGGACCTTCCTTCCTTTCATGCATCCAATCCAGTCCTGCGGCACATAAGAGTGAGGAGAGAGCCTTATCTCAGGCCTGCCTCCTGCTGCCAGTGCTATCTGCTCAGGCTCTGCTATCCTCGTCCAGAAGTTGTTCCTTCTGACTTCCTCGTTCCATGCTTTCCTATTAAGCTCATTGAAATCCATATCTTATATTATAGCATCAGCTGATGGTTTCTAAAGTACCGCCAGCAGTGCTATCCTATTAACGATAATAGGAGACTGCCATGTCACAGATAACCAAGAGGGCACTGGAGGCATCGCTTAAGAACCTGCTTCTTAAGAAGCCTCTTTCGAAGATCACTGTAACGGATATAACGGACGACTGCGGGATAAGCAGGATGACATTCTACTATCATTTCAGGGATGTATACGACCTTGTTGAATGGGCCTGCTATGAGGATGCTTCTAAGGCGCTTGAAGGCAAGAAGCACTATGATGACTGGCAGGAAGGATTCTATCAGATATTCATGGCAGTAGAGGAGAACCGCCCGTTCATCCTGAATGTCTACCACTCCGTGAGCCGGGAGCAGATAGAGAACTATCTCTTCAGGCTGACATACGACCTCTTAAAGGGCGTGGTTGATGAGGAGGCCAAGGGGATGAGCATCAGGGAAAGCGATAAGGTATTCATCGCAGACTTCTATAAATATGCCTTTGTCGGGCTTGTCCTGGACTGGATAAAAGGCGATATGCTGCGTGACCCGAAAGAGATAATCAGGGATCTTGATTATGTGATGAAGGGGAATTTCCGCAGGGCTCTGGATAGTTTCAGGACTGACAAGACCTGATTTTCCTTACAATTCACGCAAAGTGATAAGTTTTTTATCACCCTGCCGCAGATTGCTGATACACGGCTTGCCGTTTAAGTATTATCTATAAGTCATCAAAGGAATAAATCATACAGGAGGACTGAAGGATGTATTATTCAAGCGGCAACTATGAGGCATTTGCAAGGCCTAAGAAACCAGAGGGTGTGGACCGGAAGTCTGCATATATTGTAGGAAGCGGCCTCGCTGCTCTGACAGCAGCATGCTATCTTGTAAGGGATGGCCAGATGAAGGGCGAGAGGATACATATCCTCGAGAAGGGACCGACAGCCGGTGGTGCATGTGATGGCTGGAAATTCGAGAATGTCGGCTATGTGATGCGCGGTGGAAGGGAGATGGATAACCACTTCGAGGTGATGTGGGATCTGTTCCGCTCAATCCCGTCAATCGAGACAGAGGGCGTCAGTGTCCTTGATGAGTATTACTGGCTCAATAAGGAAGACCCTAACTACTCGCTCTGCAGGGCAACAGTGAACAGAGGCGAGGATGCCCATACAGATGGGAAGTTCGATATATCCGACAAGGGTGCAATGGAGATCATGAAGCTCTTCTTCACACCAAACGAGGAGCTGCAGGACAAGAAGATCACAGACTACTTTGATGATGAGGTGCTGAACTCCAATTTCTGGCTGTACTG
>CAKQTF010000096.1 GCA_934276695.1 uncultured Spirochaetales bacterium | reverse complement strand
AGCTTGCAGGACTAGCCGTAGGATTCCTTATCGGGCTTGCAATGAGACTGCTTCCATTCTCAGCTATAAGAAAGTCCCATTACCTGTTTTCTGCAGTCACAGCTGCTGCGTTCATAATCTATTTTGCAAAGGACAGAGGAAATGCCGGTTATATAACAGCCGGAGGCATTCCTCTGCTGAATGTCCCATTCCTTGCAGTATTCTCGTTAACGCTTTCATTCCCGTCGACTTTGCCAGAGATAGAGAACTCTGACAGATTCGGACTGCTGTATCTCTTAGCTATTTCATACCATATTGCAGTTTCCATGCTCGTTGCATATGCTGGTGGGCTGGGTGCATTTGCTGTATATGCGTTGGTCCTTATCTCAATGATAAGGCCATGCGGTTTCAGCAGGAGCTATACAGTTCTTGCTGCTCTGTTCTCTGCAGTATTATTCACTGTTATGCTGTTCGCTGTTCCTGGCTTCTTCAGGGATTTTGCTTTCTCTGTTATGCCTGTTGGGGATGATGCATACTATGATCAGGATCTGCTCTCATCCCTTTCTGCAGTAATGGAAGGCGGCTTCTCAGGTGTTGGAATAGGCCGGGGCGTATTTAAGATGATGAGGATAGAAGGCACAGAGTGCCGTTTCATATTCACGACAATGGCAGAGGAGCTTGGGATTCTTGGCATATGCTTTATCCTTTCCCTTGTGCTTCTGTACTGCATACTGGCAGTAAGAACCGAGAAAAGAGCTCTGAACGAAGACATGAAGTACATCGCAGCATCATCCATAGGTCTGTCTTCAATGATTGCATTCCCGTTTTTCTTCTCCATAATGTATGTTCTTGGGATTTTCCCTTTTACAGGGACATCTGTCCCGTTCTTTGCATTCTGCCCAGGAAATGAAGCAATCTGCATTGCTGGCTCATATCTTCTTTATAAGGAGATATTCGTGGCAGGAAGGAGGCAGAATGTCAGGATTAAGTAAGATCTCGATTGTGCTTTTCCTTTTGCTGTCCATGATTCTTGCCTCTCTTCTTTCCCTGCAGTATCTGCCTGTACGGATTATCAATGGCTTTGAGGTCACCGGATGCGAGCAGACATACCAGATATCTAAAATGCTTACGCCGCTGATTGGCAGAGGATACTATCAGATCCGGAAAAGAGCACTTAGGCATAATCTTGAGCAGCTTCCATATGTAAGGCATGCAGAGGCCGGATATGAGAATGGAAAGCTTTCTGTAAGCATAACAGCTCCATCGGAGAGCCTGATCCTGAAAAGCAGGAACAGCTCATATTTCCTTGATGACAGTAGTCTTATGCTGCTTGATCCGAAAGATGATCCAGCCCTGAAGCGCATGTATATTGTCCTTGAACTAGGTGATGGCTACCTTGAATATCTTCTGAAGTATGGCTTTGATCCATTTTTCAGAAGCACAGTGGATGCTCTGATGAAATTAGATGCCTATCATAACTTGATAGACAAAGCTGAATATGACAATAATAAAAGCACAGGGAAAGGGGAACTCAGGCTTGCTCTGGGACCGGTGAATGCTAAGCTCAGAGTGTATGATAGTCTTTCTCCCGGCCGTCTTGAGACAGTGATTGCTGTGATAAGGGATGAGCAGTGGAAGGAAGGCAGGAATGTCTTTCTTTCTTCTGCTACCGAATACGAGCTTAGGTCAGGACAGCTTATAAGGCTGAAGGGGTGATTTGAATTGGCTGCAGATAAGACATTGCTTGGATTGGATATAGGAACCAGCTGGACAAGAGCTGTGATCGGCTCTTTATCAAGGGATGGGCAGCTGATGATTGAATCAATCAGTGAACATCCGTCATCTGGTGTTAAGAACGGTTCAATTGTGAATATTGAGCAGACTGTCAAGGTTATCAACCAGGTTGTATCTGATGCTGAGCTGCAGGCAGGTTGTGAGATAAGCTCAGTCATACTTGGAATCGGAGGGGATCATCTTCATGGAATCTCCAGCAATGGCGTTGTAGGCATAAACAACAAATCAGGAGAGATTACAAGGGACGATATAAGAAGAAGCATAGATGTTGCGAGAAACAGAGAGCTTCCTCAGAATACAGAGGTGATACATACACTCGTCCAGGATTTCCAGGTCGATTCCCGAGTTGGCATAAAGGACCCGATTGATATGCTTGGCCACAGGCTCGATACAAAGGTCCTTCTTGTCCTTGGCTCCTCTCCGATAATACAGAATCAGAAGAAATGCGTGCAGAAAAGCGGTTTCCAGATCCAGAAGCTTATGCTTTCAACACTTGCAGACAGTGAGGTTGTCCTTTCTTCTGAGGAGAAAGAGGCTGGTGCGATAATAATTAACATAGGTTCTGGCTGTACGAACTGCATTGCATATTCGAATGGAGCACCTGTGTATGTCGGAGGAATTGATCTTGGTGGAGATAATGTGACAAATGATATTGCATATATCCTCCAGATCCCGCGCGCGGCAAGTGAGTCAATAAAACTATCAGATGGCGCATGCTACAGTCCGACAATCAATCCTGATGATATGGTCATTACACCGGCTGTCGGAGGTAAGCCTCCGATCAGGCTTCCGAAGAAGGAGCTTGCAAAGATCATGGAAGCAAGGATGGCTGAGATATTCTCAAGGCTTAAGCAGGATTTTGAGGAGACTGGACTGTCAGGGCCTTTCGGATCAGGGATAATCCTTGTCGGAGGAGGATCACTTCTATCTGGGGCAACAGAGCTTGCTGCTGAGATTTTCAGGATTCCAGCAAGAATCGGTTTTCCGGAAGCAATAAACGGGCTTGACAGGATGTATATCGATCCGCGCTATTCAACAGTGCTAGGGCTCTTGAAGAGCGAAGCTAAGAAGATGAGGGAACCTGCTGGCTTTGCATCATCTTCAGAGAAGAGATCAATAGGCGGTAAGGTCAGATCTTTTTTTGGTAAATTATTTTAGGAGCAATATATGGGCTTTAACATTTTTGATATTGAGGATACGACAGGTGGAGAGCAGGCTGCTCCGACTATCATAAAGGTTGTAGGAGTCGGTGGCGGCGGTGGCAATGCTGTGAACAGGATGATTGCACAGGGACTGAAGAAGATTTCATTCATTGCTCTGAATACAGATGTCCAGGCTCTGCAGCGTTCAAATGCACAGACAAGGATTGCAATAGGAAAAGAGCTTACAGGCGGACTCGGAGCAGGCGGTCAGCCTGAGATTGGAGAGAAGGCAGCCATAGAAAGCAAGGAAGAGATAAAGAAAGAGCTTGAGAATACTGATATGGTGTTCATCACTGCAGGAATGGGAGGTGGAAGCGGAACCGGTGCTGCTCCTGTTGTCGCAGAGATCGCAAAATCATCAGGTGCTCTGACTGTTGCTGTCGTGACAACTCCATTTGCCTTTGAAGGGAAGAAGAAAATGCTTCTTGCCCAGCAGGGGATTGAGAAGCTCAAGAAGAATGTTGATACCCTTATACTGATACCGAACCAGAATCTTCTCAATGTTGTTGATAACAATACACCGATTAAGCAGGCATTCCTGATGGCGGATTCCGCTCTTCTGCAGTCTGTCCAGGGCATATCTGACCTGATTACTGAGCCAGGAGAGATCAATATTGACTTTGCTGACGTTAAGACTGTCATGAAAGGCAAGGGCGAGGCTCTTATCGGACTTGGATTCGGAGAAGGTGCAAACCGTGCAGTCGAGGCAGCAAAGCAGAGCATTAACAACCCACTTCTGGAGAATGCTTCAATCGATGGTGCGAAGGCTGTTCTTGTCAACCTTGCAGGAGGTGACAACCTCACATTGCAGGAATACCAGAATGTTGTCGATCTCATAACAAAGAACTGTGCAGAGGATGCTCTGATCATTGTAGGACAGAGCTACAATCCTGCCCTTGGAGACAGAATCAAGGTCACTGTGGTCGCTACAGGCTTTGAGCATAGGGAAGTGACAACTGCAGTCCCTGATGCTGAGCTATACAGGAAACAGCGTACTCCCGAGCCTCAGGTACAGCCTGCAGAGAGGATTCCGGAGAGAGATGAGTACAGAAGGGATGATACAGCAGCTTCTGCGAAGAAGAGTGTCCAGAATGAGCCTAATGTGATTAATGTGAACAGATGGCAGGATCTTCAGAACCAGCTTGGAAAGAGACAGGGGAGAAATGATGATTTCTCGATTCCTGCAGTGATGCGGCTTTCCAGGAATGATGATGACGACAGATAATCTATCATCAGCAGAGAATGACCTTATAAGGGATTTCGAGGATTTCATAACATATACTAAGCGCCTCTCGGATAAGACCCGGGAGGTTTATTCACGGGATGCATCAGGCTTCCTCTTGTATCTGCATAAGGTCTCAACTCCAATAGAGGATTCTGATGCTGTTACGATTGAGGAATTCATAAAGATGAGGAGATCAGAAGACGGGATTGATGAACGTACTGTCTCAAGGCTTCTGTCATCTCTCAGATCATTCTATTCATTCCTGTCAGACCATGGAATCGTATCAGATAATCCAGCAAGGCTGATTGAGAAGGCAAAGGATAGGGACCATGTGCCACGCGTCATAAGCGAGGAGGAGGTTGATGCTCTTCTCAGTGAATTCAGGAATGAGCCTGAGCTCGGAATCCGTGATTATGCTCTGTTTGAGCTTATATACTCATCTGGAATGCGGATAAGCGAGGCTGTAGCACTTGATGTCGGCTCATTTGATAAGGATGAAGGGACAATCAGGGTATTCGGTAAAAGAGGAAAGGAACGTGTCGTCTTCATCGGGGAAGCTGCGAAGAATGCAGTGAATGAGTATCTTTCGGAAGTCCGTCCGAAGCTTCTGTCAAGGAAGAAGGAGAATGCGCTATTCCTGAATAGGAGAGGAGGTAGGCTAACAAGGCAGGCTGCTCATCTCAGATTTCATAATATCACAGGGGTTCTTGGCGTTGATGCAACAATACATACTCTCAGGCATTCATTTGCGACCCATATGCTCTCTCATGGCGCTGATATCCGGAGTGTGCAGGAAATGCTTGGACATTCAGATATAAAGACAACACAGATATATACTCACCTTAATACGGAAACACTTCTCTCTGAGTTTGATAAATACTCACCGATCGGAGATGACGATGACTGAGCTTTCAGCTGCAAAGATAGCATTGATGTCATTTTTATGTATTATTGCTGGTTTTGTTGATTCGATTGCCGG
>CAKQTF010000095.1 GCA_934276695.1 uncultured Spirochaetales bacterium | reverse complement strand
GTCAGCAAAGGCACCGAGCAACGTAACAGGCTGAGGTACTTCGACTATAATATCCGGAGCATCACTGTACTCCGCAAAATGGAGCTTCTCTATATCATTCATATAATAATTCTGATTATAGATTATCCTATGCAATCAATGATGACGCAACTTTTTTCGTAGCATATGGCGGGCATCAGGCCAGAGGCCTCCTGGTTGATAGATCACAAGATGGATAATATATCAGTGCCTGCGGCTGATTGACAGCTCAATCACCCCATTCAGAGGCATCACCTCAGCCCGGATGGCCATAAAGCCCGGGACAAGATTATATACAGGCTCTGTCCCATACGGAAGCCGCAGCTCTGAGCATACGGAAGCATCAAATCCAACAGATACGCCATTCCGCTCAAGGACGATGCTGTGCCCAGAGCAGGATTCCATGCACTGCCCTATCAGAGGAACAACAAGCATATCATCTGTCTCAGCCGTGATCAGAACACCATCATCAGAGAATGAATAGACCACTGAATACATAGAGTCATCAGCAGTGTCCTCTGCATTCTCAGACATCAGGATACCAGAGGCCTTTATTGAATAATCACCGAGCCTGTCGAGCCTGGCTGTATCACAGAATATGCTGCTGAACAGAGTGCCATTCTCATTTCTCTCAAGCCTGAAATCAAGGCATTCATGCCTGAGCCTGCCATATGGCACCTGCATATTATTCCTCTCTTTCATGAAATAGGTCCCCATTGAGGATGCAATCACTGGACCATATCCAGGAAATTCAAGAAGAGAGAGCATGCCTCCTGAGATATGGCCTCCTTTCATATATGGCCAGTCATATGCAGTGACAGTTGCAGAATAATAGGAAGATGAGAATACATATGAATCAGTATCCTCTTTGTACCTAAGTCCGGGAGCCTCATACCTGGGAAGAGCTGCAGTTAGGCCATCTGCCATATCATCAGCAAGGCCTTTAGCTGATATTCCGGCAAGGACCTTGGCATGCGTGAATGAATGATGCACGCATACAGGCTGCCCCGCTCCTTTATAATCAGGGCCACCGGCAAGGAGGCCATCATAAGTGCATTTCCCCATCAGCTCGATATTCTTAGCTGCGGCAGTCCTGAAGCTCCTGTCATAACCAGAGAGCATAAGAAGCGCCTCGGCTGCGCCATCACTTGTCCGGCTTCCCCAGTATGTCCACTTGAAATTCCTTGTTCCGAAGCTGTTATCCCACCCGCCATCTGAGAGCATGAAGTCAAGGGCAGAGCGGAAGCCATCAGCTGCAAGCCCGATCAGCCGGGCATCACCCTTCAGCACTCCTAGATGCGCAATGGAGGGAAGAGTCTCCTCTGCATTGTATCCGATATCGACAGCAAGAAGCCCCTTCCTGCTTCTCATATCCCTTGAGCGCCCTTCTCCGAAGACTGTATTGGTCGGTGTGAATACTGAATATATTATCCTTTCATATTCCTCAGATTTCCTGATGTACCTGGAATCACTGAAATATTTCCCAGCCCTGTATAGGGCAAGTGCAGCAGTGACAGGATAATTTGTGTTCTTCAGCTTCAGCGCATCATTACTGTACAGGTATTCTGCGGCTGCTCTGGCCCTATCATGAAGCCTACTGAAGAAATCACTGCCCATAAGAGAAGAATACCCCTCTAATGCATCAAGCATTGCAATGCATGCAAAGACTGTTATTCCCTCCCAGTCAGAGTCAATATCATTGATATAGCCTCCCGATGGCAGCGATACTGTGTTCTCAGACCACTCAAAGAGATCCTCAGCAGCCTTGGCCCATCGCTCTTCCCCGGTCAACGCTGCCATTTCCATGAATGGGTACATAGCCTCAAAGCATCTGCCATGGATCTTACCGCATGCCGGGCACATCAGCGCACCGTTGAGTCTTCTGTTGTCTGAGTGGATCTGAAGTGACAGCATCGTCTCGCACCAGGTGCTGAGGATACCCCGAATCTTATTGCTCAATACTGACATAACCATTCTGCCTTATATAGCCTGTGAGATGCACATCATAAGCCATTATACCACTTGGGATGAATGCAATGCATTGCTGATCCTATGCAAATGGATTATAGTACCGGCCGCCATTCAGGAAACTCAGGAAAACGGATACAGCAAGAAGAGCAAAGGCTGTTATTATTGATGCATAATCTGCAGCCCTGAACGGCCTGGCACTATACCAGCTGCGCTTTCTGCCCTTTCCGAATCCACGCAGTTCCATTGCATTCGAGATGACCTCTATCCTATCCATGGATGATATGATAAGCGGGAACAGCATAGAGGATGCATTCTTCAGCCGCTTAACAAGACTCTGCTTCCTTGCAGCCATCTCAAGGCCTCTTGCCTGATAGCTTAATGATATATTCCTGTATTCCCTCTGGATATCAGGAATATACCTTAGAGCCAATGATACAGAATATGCGACTTTGTAGCTTATTCCTATCCTGTTGAGTGATGATGCAAACTCACTCGGATCCGTTGTTGAGACGAACAGCATCACTATCGGCATTGTCGCAAGGTACTTCAGTACGACATTAAGCTGATAGAACAGCTGCTCATATGTAAGCGTCCATCTATGAAAGCCTTTCCAGATCAGTGTCCTGCTTCCATATATTGCAACGCCATGCTCCGGAGAGAATAGATAGATCAGGATATTGTTCAGGATCATGAATACGAAAGTGAACCAGAACATAACCCTGACTTCACTGAACCTTATTCTGGAGACCAGGAACAAGACAAGTGACAATGCAGTCAGAAAAGCCAGGAACCTGGTATCGAATGTTGTCATTGCAGCGAATGACCAGAGAATGAGAACTGTCAGCTTTGAAGCTCCAGAGAGGGAGTGGACCGGAGACCTGCGGTTTATGTAATTGAAAAGGCCGTTCATCGCCTGGTCTCCCTATCAAAGCTGATGAAGCGCCTTATGAACTCCATCTCAGGAAGAGAGCACATATATGCAAGATCTGACAATGATGTCTTCTTAAGGCTTGCCTTCTCTGCTGTCATGCTGTCTGAAAGGATCTCCTCTGGAGTTGCATCCGCGATTATCATGCCATCAGAGAATACGGCAGCGCGCTCTGCGTATTCAAGCATCAGATGCATATCATGGGTTATCATTATGATTGTGGTTCCCATCTCATTGATTGATCTGAGAAACTCCATTATATCAGTGTAATGTCTGAAATCCTGTCCGGCTGTAGGCTCATCAAGTATTATTATCTCAGGATTCCCAGCAAGGATAGCAGCGATTGTCACTCTTTTCTTCTGTCCGAAAGACAGAGCGCTTATCGGCCATGAGCGGAATGGCCAGAGGCCGCATACCTTCAGGGCATTATCAGCAAGAGCTGCTATCTCACTCTCGCTCAGACAGCCTTTCAGTCTGAGCCCAAGCTCTACCTCATCCCTGACTACAGGCCTGGTTATCATCTGATTAGGATTCTGCATGACATATCCTATATGCTCTGCACGCTCCTTTATCGAAAGCCCGTCAATATTCATGCCAGAGAGAAAAACAGAGCCTTTATCCTGTCTTTCAAAGCCGCATAGGATCTTCGAGAATGTGCTCTTCCCTGCACCATTTGTACCTACGATGCTGATCATCTCACCCTTCTTCACAGAGAAGTCAATGCCATGAAGGACCTCATTGCCATCAGGATAAGAGAAGCAGATTCCTTCTGTCTTCAGAACCACAGGCCGGGAATCATCCTCCACAGGGGATGGGATATCACTGAACCATGAGCGCACGCTGCATATGTCATCATCAGAGAGGCTTAGGGTATCAATGCGCCCTGGCCTCATCTGCTCAGTCATATTCACACCTGCATACTTAAGAGCCGTGACATAAAGAGGCTCCCTTATCCCTTTATCCCGGAGAAGATCAGTAGAGAGCAGCTGATCAGGAGAGCAGTCACAGGCCACTCTGCCGTTATCAATCAGCACAACCCTGTCCACATCACGGTAAAGGACATCCTCCAGCCTATGCTCTATTATCACAATAGCTGCATCTGACGACTTATGGATCTCATCGATGAGCTCTATTATCTTCTTGCCCGATGCGGGATCAAGATTGGCAAGAGGCTCATCAAAAAGAAAGAGCTCAACATCATCGACCATCACACCAGCAAGGGACACACGCTGCTTCTGTCCTCCGGATAGCTCCTGAGGGGAGTGGCTGAGAAAAGCTTCCATACCTACTTTCCCGGCAGCCTCCAGGACTCTTGCCTTCATCTCCTCAAGCCCGACTGCGTCATTCTCAAGGGCAAATGCAATATCCTCTCCTACAGAGAGGCCTATGAACTGGCCATCAGGATCCTGCAGGACTGTGCCTGTGATCTTAGACAGGCTGAATATATCATGCTCCTTATAGGACCTGCCTCCTATCGTGAGATCCCCTTGGGACTCTCCTGGATAGGATGCAGGAATGAGGCCATTCAGGCAGCATGCGATAGTCGATTTACCGCAGCCTGATGGACCGCAGATAAGAATCTTCTCGCCTTTTGCAATCTCAAGATCAATATCCGTCAGCGTAGGCTCAGACTGTACTTTATACCTGAATGTGAAATTATGGAATCTGGCTATTATCTTGTCCATCGGATAATATAAAAGGGTCAGTCCTCTTTCTTAAGGCTTCCTGCCTTAGGCTTTGCCTTTGAATATGCAACAGCAAGCAATGTTCCGACAATTGCTGTTGTTATTATATTGGATATGCCGCCGACGATCCCCTGGGTGAAGACCTTATTCGCAGGCTCTGCATAAATCACTATATCAAGGACAGGCGCAACCAGGCCCCATGCCACGATATGGGCAATCACCCCTGCTGCATTGAAGCGTATGATATCCTTTCTGTCAAATCTGTCATCAAGCGAGATAGGCTTCATGATAATGCCCATAATAAGACCGGCAACACCTGATGCGAACACCCAGCTCCACCATACTCCCCAGCCATAGGAAAGATCTATGAGAGCATGGCCTATCAGAGCGATGAGAAGGCCGGCAACAGGTCCGAACAGAGCAGCCATGAAGGCCAGAAGACCATACTGTATAGAGATATTGGTATTAGGTATCGGGCTTGGGATTGCAATGAATCTTCCAAGAACAAAGAACAGAGCAGCACCTATTCCGGTTGCTACAATCACTGTGACAGGAGATTTCTTATTCATTTTTCCTTCCTTTCTGAATTTCAGCAGAAACAGTATCCACTGTTTGCAGTCTTAATTCAAGACAGCTTCATATGCACAGAAAAAA
>CAKQTF010000094.1 GCA_934276695.1 uncultured Spirochaetales bacterium | reverse complement strand
CAGTAATCGGCGTGAATGAGAGCAGAATACCCGCTCCCCTGCTCTCCGTAATATAGAAGCCACCGATGGAAAGGAGCATATTGATCCCGGATCCGGCGACAGCAGAGCCACTTGTCCTTCTCCCAAGAAGCGAGACCGATAGATCTGCTGCGATCATATTATCTGAGAATGGCCTTGGCACAGCCTGGCTTATCCCATACACGCTTAGCTCCAGCCTGCTGCTGAGGCCGAAATTAGCGCCATAGGAGAAGCTTATGCCATCCTGCGGCCACCTGTATGAATCCATTCCGAATGACAGTGATATATCAAAAACATCCGCAGAGAGCGGAAGCAGAAGCAAAGCAGACAGCGCAAACAGCAGTATTCTCTTTCTCATATCAGACTCCGAAAAAAACAGAAAAGCGCATTATGTACATCCCCCAGCCCCATGAGCGGCGGCTGAAATCATAGAGGCCATAAGGCGCGAAGAACTCATAGGAAAATGAGGTATCAAAGAATGAAAGCGGAGAGAGCGAGAAATACAGCGCCCACTGATCCGGCATCCTGTATTCAGCACCTGCAGCTACCTTAGGTGCCCAGTAGACAGGATTCGGGAACAGGAAGCTGAATATATGCCTCTCAGTCCAGAAAAGAGGAGAAGAGGCCCTTAGCTTCAGGCCATTGAAATACGGGGATGTGTATGAGAGCATCACCTCCGCATCAAGATCAAGCACATGCGTTCCGACTGACGGAGAGAATGATGCAGAGATGGCAAGCGCACCGAAGCCATTCTTATCAGCGCTCTCCTCTCCAAGCGGAGCAATGCTGTAGCCGAATCCAGGCGCAGCGAAAGCAGGCATGCAGAATATAATCAGCAGCAATGCAAAGGCAACTCTCTTCATATCAGCCTCCATAGTACATGAACAGATAGCTGAAGAGACTGCCGTATTCCTTCTTCATCCTATCTGCATCCTCTGCAGTTATGAGCACCGCATCCTCTGTGCGGTCAGCAATGTGCGCCTCCAGCACTGAAGCCAGCTCCGGGCTGTCTATCAGGAGCGAAAGCTCATACGAGAGGCCCATTGACCTGAAATTGAAGTTAGTGGATCCGATCAGCACATAGCGTGAATCCACAATCATCAGCTTCTCATGCATAAGCGGGAGCTCATTGCCATCACTGTCCTCATGGACAAGATATACCTCAGAGCCTGTCTTCCTTATAAGGGACGGAAGATAGTAGCTCATGCCGTTCATCGCATATCCCCTGCTATCGATATCCATGTATATCCTTATATCAACGCCCCGCTCAGATGCCAGGCGCACAGCCTCCTCCATCCTCTTATCAAGAATAGGAAGATAAGGGAAAATCACAATATCATGCTCAGCTGATGCGAATACAGAGCCATATAGCCCTGAGATTGAATCACTGCTGCCGCTTCCGTAATTGAAGAGATATGCATCATACATTCCACTGGGTGCTGGCTCTGTCCTGAATTCAGAGGCATCAATCTTATCAACAGATGAGGCGTTCCATATTGCAGCGAACTCATTTATGAGGGCAGAAGCAAGCTCTGGAGATGAGAAGAGATACATGCTGTCTCTCTGCGTCTTTCCTTCCCCTGCTCCGAGTGATATGTAGTTTATGTTCATCCCGCCGATTGCTTCCCACTTGCCATCAACAACAAACAGCTTGCGGTGATCCCGCATCACAAGCGATGCGGGATTGATCATATGCATTGCGCTCATCGGGTTATACTCAAGCAGATGCACTCCTGCCTCCCTCAGAAAATAGAGAGGCGTCATATGGAACTGCGACTCTGTCATATCATAGGATGAAGTGCCATCCATTATGAAATAGACATCAACACCTGCTTTTGCCTTCTCCATCAGAACCCTGTAAAAGGGCTCTGTGAGCTCACTTGAAGAGCCAAGGAATGTCGATATCAGTATATAGTCCTCAGCAGATCCAGCAAGCTCTGTCATCCTTGAGAGCCACTCTTCGCCTGAGAAGAACATCTCAGGCATATCAACAGAGACCTTCTCCCCGCCATAATGCAGAAGCTTCTCCTCAAGCGGGACATCCCCTGAGAGAGTATAATCAGATATATAATCACGGGTAGTGCTGCACGATACAAGCATAATAGCAAGCGCAGCAATCAGTAAAGCCTTTCTCATCACATACTATATCTTATTCGAATAAATAGAAAAGTAAACCTCGCACCGCATGCTGTGGCTTATATCACTCACCAAAGACCATAAGCTGGATAAGCGCAGGGAACGGCGATGGATCATCGCTCTTTATCAGATCCTTGAGCACAAGAGAAGATACTTTCCTAGGCTCAACAGAGAACACCTGAGCTCCATCCTTCTTCTGAAGAGCAAAGTCCATACTGCTTCCATCTGAGAATGCTACAGTGGCCTTATCCCACCATGCATCATGAGGAAAATCAGCCCTTGTGTAGAACACTATCCTGTCAATCCTGGCTTCCCTCCCGAAATCGAGTGTAAGCTCTGCATTCGGATCCCTGTTTATTCCCCAGCTCTCATATGGCCATTTTCCATGGCCTGAGGATGCAACAACACCATCAAATGCATTGCGGGAAGCGAATACGCTCTCACCTCTCGTCTCGATGTTCGCCTTTGAATGCGGAAAAAGGGATGCATTACCATGCCAGTCATATACATTCTCAGAGATATTCCTGTATCCAAGCTCAAAATCAAAAGCCTTCCTTGCATAGAGATAGTGAATGCTTCCATTGAATGATTCCGGATTGTAAGGGAATCTCTTCTCACCGAATGGGACCGGGAATGTGAACCCGCATCCATTGCTGTAAAGGATATTCTTCCCAAGCCCGAGATCCAGCATGTAGAAACCTGGCTCATCCGGAGTGAAGACTATCTCATCGCCTTCTGCATACTCACCGCAGAAGACAGCATATACCTCATCAGCGCCTTCTCTGCATACAGCATCCGCAGCGCCTCTTCTTACTGAAACCCTCATATGATAACCTCGCTTCAGTAGATATTAGCACAAAAGACGGGTAAAAGACCAAGATTGATCAAATCCATTGTAATAAAGAATGGAACAATCCATAATCACTTAATATGAAGAACCGGATACTGCTGATCAAGCCTGCATCAGGCGCATGCAATATGCGCTGCACATACTGCTTCTATGCAGATGAGATAGATAACAGAAGCGTCAAAAGCTATGGGATCATGAGTATGGAGACTGCTCACACGATGATTGACAGGGTGCTATCTGAGACTGATGGTGATGTCTCTTTCTCATTCCAGGGAGGTGAGCCATCCCTCGCTGGACTGGATTTCTTCAGGGATTTCGTCTCATATGCAAAGGAAAGAGGAAAAGGACGCATACACTTTGCAATACAGACAAACGGATATGCAATAACACGTGAGTGGGCCCGGTTCTTTCATGATGAAGGCTTTCTTGTGGGCCTGTCACTTGATGGCAGCAAGAAGATACATGACATATACAGGCATGGAAAGGACGGCAAAGGGAGCTTCAGGAATGCGTTCAGGACAGCACAGGCCCTCACGGCAGAGAAAGCTGAATTCAACATACTGACAACTGTTACAAAAGACGTTGCTGAGAATATTGAGGAAGTATTCGGATTCCTTCAGAGAAATGGATTCAGATACCTGCAGTTCATCCCATGCATTGACCCGATAGGCGGTGAGGAGATGCCTTACTCCCTGTCTCCGGAGCTTTACGGAGACTGCCTGAAAAGGCTTTTCTCTCTGTACTACAGATGCTGGAAGAACGGCAGCTATGTATCAATACGCTATTTTGATAATCTGGTCTCGATGCTCCTTGGGTATCCTCCTGAGACATGCGGCATGAGCGGCAGATGCGGAGCCGGCTATGTCATAGAAGCTGATGGGTCAGTATTCCCCTGTGATTTCTATGTACTTGATGGATACAGGCTCGGCAATGTGAATGACAGCTCATTTGATGATATGGATAAGAAGCGTACAGAGCTAGGATTCATAGAGAAATCAATGGTGATAAATGAGGCATGCAAGACATGCAGGTACTTTCCTATATGCAGAGGGGGATGCAGGAGAGACAGAGAGGACTTCAGGGAGAACATAATCGGACTCTCAAAGCTCTGCCCTGCATACAAGGACTTCTTCGGCTTCGCCCTTCCAGGCCTTGAAGAGATTGCAAGAGCAGAGAGTATGGCACGTCAGAACATGCATGAATAGCCATTCAGATACTTACGCAATAGATTATGAGTCCCCAACACTGCTATAATAGTTACAGATCATATTCACATAAAACAAGCGTGAATATATTTTTGTGAAAATATAAGCGTCTTTATTTTCATTAAAAATGCATATTTGCCATTTTCTTGCAGGAATAAGCCTTTATATTTTCAAACAAATGCAATCTTTTAATATATGTGAACCCATTTATAAGGAGCACCACATATTCCACTGCCCGATTGCTGACGATAACAGCATAGTCCGTAGCCTCCCGTATTTTCCGCAGCAAAGAATCAAGCCTTAGATACTGACTTGTTCATTTTATGATCTTGCTGAATCGATCTTCTTCTGCTGTCTCCTAAAATACCGATTAATCAAGGTGATATGCACTGTGACCCAATAAATCAAGAAAGATCCTCCTGTAATTTCCTCAAATCACCCAGATATAGTATCAACGATGCCGTCTAATTGTACTAGACGGCAACAAGCCCGTATAAGTTATTGTCGAAAAACACAGTATAATCATAAGCAACATAAAAGAAAGGTTTGTTATATGCTTACACCAAATGGATATAAGAATAGAATCATTGATGCGGAAATTGATAGAATGCTACGTATTTACGGTGCAATATGTGTCGAAGGTCCTAAATGGTGTGGAAAGACATGGACTTCCAGAAAGCACGCCGTATCTGCTTCTTTCATAGGTGATCCTGCAGGTAATTTCAGAAATAAGCAACTTGCAGAATTAGATCCATCTCTCGTATTGGATGGAAGCAATCCAAGATTAATAGATGAGTGGCAGACGGTCCCCTCTTTGTGGGATGCTGTACGCTATAAAGTCGATCAGGCTGGGGAAAAAGGACAATTCATACTTACTGGTTCATCAACGCCTGTAATGAAAGGCATACTCCATGGAGGGAGCGGTCGCATAGGAAAAATCTCCATGCGGACAATGTCACTCTATGAATCAGGAAACTCAACAGGAATCGTAAGATTAAATAACCTATTTGAAAATACTATGGTTTCATGCACCTCTGATGATATCTCACTGGAAAACCTGATTGGCTATATAGTCAGAGGAGGCTGGCCTGGTCTGCAGGATATTCC
>CAKQTF010000093.1 GCA_934276695.1 uncultured Spirochaetales bacterium | reverse complement strand
AAGCAGGCCCGTGAGTATGGCCTTCTAGGTAAGAATATCCTTGGATCAGGATTTGATTATGATATAGAGATCAGGCTTGGTGCTGGCGCATTCGTCTGCGGAGAGGAAACAGCGCTTCTGCAGTCAATCGAAGGACACAGAGGAATGCCTCAGCCGCGTCCGCCATTTCCTGCTGTTAAGGGCCTCTGGGGCAAGCCGACTGTCATCAACAATGTTGAGACCTGGGCTAACATTCCTGTGATCATAGAGAAGGGCGGGGAATGGTTCAGCAGCATAGGAACGCAGGACAGCCATGGAACTAAGGTATTCGCGCTTACAGGCAAGATATGCAACTCTGGCCTTGTCGAGGTTCCGATGGGCACAACTCTAAGGGAGATTGTATATGATATCGGAGGCGGGATCTCCGGAGGCAAGAAGTTCAAGGCTGTTCAGACCGGAGGACCGTCAGGTGGCGTGATCACAGAGGAGAATCTCGATACTCCTATTGATTTCGGAGGACTGCAGAGAATCGGATCCATGATGGGTTCCGGCGGACTGATCGTCATGAATGAGGATGACTGCATAGTCGATGTTGCTAAGTTCTACCTCAACTTCACAGTTGATGAGAGCTGCGGCAAGTGCGCTCCGTGCAGAATCGGAGGCAAGACGCTTTCTGGAATACTTGAGAAGATAACTGCAGGCAATGGCACAGATGAGGATCTGGAGACAATAGAGAAGATTGCTCTTGCAATGAGAAAAGGCTCTCTATGCGCACTCGGACAGACAGCGCCTAATCCTATTCTCTCTTCTATGAGGTATTTCCCAGAGGAGTATATGGCTCACATCAGGGATAAGAAATGCCCAGCCGGAAAGTGCAAGAAGCTGATCCGCTATGAGATAGATCCTTCGAAGTGCATAGGCTGTACAGCATGTTCAAGGAAATGCCCGGTAGGAGCAATAACAGGTGAGGTCAGGAAGCCTCATAAGATCAACCCATCAGTATGCATTAAGTGCGGAGTGTGCAAGGATACATGCAAGTTCTCTGCCATTTCGGTTCATTAGGAGGTTTGTGATGGTACATTTAACTATACAGGGAATTCCCGTAGAGGTGGCAGAAGGCACAAGCGTTCTTGATGCTGCGCGCAAGGCAGGAGTCCATATTCCTACACTCTGCTATCATCCGGATCTGAAGCCATTCGGGTCATGTGGCCTCTGCGTATGCAAACAGGAAGGGAGTGCCAAGATCCTGAGAGCATGCTCAACACCGGCAGCAGAGGGAATGAAGATAATCGCGAATGATGATGAGCTTTTCCAGGTCAGGAAGTCGGTTCTTCAGCTGACTCTCTCCACTCATCCACAGTCATGCCTGACATGTGTGAAGAATACTGACTGTGAGCTACAGAGGCTTGCAGATGAGTTCGGAATCCGTGATCAGCCGTTCCCATCAAGGACTGTGAGCGCAGCGAAGGATGATTCAACTGGCGCAATTGTACTGGATCCTGAGAAATGCGTGAAATGCGGACGCTGTGTGCAGGTATGCCAGCAGCTTCAGGGCGTATATGCGCTCGAGTTCTCAGGACGCGGGGACAAGGTGACTATGTCTCCTGCTTTCGGCCTGCCATTAGGTGAGAGCCCATGCATCAGATGCGGGCAGTGCATAACACACTGCCCTGTCGGGGCAATTTATGAAAAGGATGAGAGTGCGGAGTTTGTCAGGGCTGCGGTAGACCCCGAGAAGACTGTGATGGTGCAGATTGCACCTGCTGTCCGTGTTGCTTTAGGCGAGGAGTTCGGGATGAAGCCAGGGGAAGTTACCACTGGGAAGATCTATACAGCTCTTCGCAGGCTTGGTGCTGATTATGTGTTCGATACGAATTTCGGTGCCGATCTGACTATAATGGAGGAGGGTACTGAGCTTATCGAGAGGATCAAGGGCAATGGTGTCCTTCCTCAGATAACATCATGCTGCCCTGGATGGATCAGTTTCTGTGAGGAGTATTACCCTGAGCTCCTTGATAATCTCTCTTCCGCAAAGAGCCCTATGATGATGCAGGGGGCAGTTGAGAAGACATACAGTGCAGAGAAGCTTGGAGTTGCTCCGGAGAGGATATTCTCTGTTGCTGTAATGCCCTGCACAGCAAAGAAAGGCGAGATAAAGAGGGATGGGGACCATGCATCATCGTCAGGCTTCATGGATGTTGATCTCGTGCTTACGACAAGGGAGCTTGCAAGGCTGATTAAGAGGAATGGAATAGATTTCAGATTGCTTGAGGAGTCTTCAGCAGACAGTCCTGTCGGGGCTTATACCGGAGCTGCAACAATCTTCGGTGTCACTGGTGGAGTCATGGAGGCAGCTGTCAGGACTGCATATGCTGTCCTTGCAGGAAAGGAGATGGAGAGCCCTGATATTCCTATGGCGAGAGGGCTCGATGAGATCAAGAGAGGCTCTGTCAGATGCGGGGACAGAGAACTCAGAGTCGCTATTGTCCATGGTATGTCTAATGCTGTTCCTCTTCTGGATGAGATCAGAAAGGACAAAGCAGCAGGAAAGGCGCCATCTTATGATTTCATAGAGATCATGGCATGCCGTGGCGGCTGTGTGGCAGGCGGAGGCCAGCCTTATGGCACAGATGATGCTGTAAGAGAGGAAAGGGCTGAAGGTCTGTACTCGGATGATAAGAATAGCGTGAAGAGGTGTTCGCATCAGAATAGTGAGATCATTGAGATCTATAAGGAATTCCTTGATAAGCCTCTTTCAGCGAAATCGCATCATCTGCTTCATACAGAATATGAGATGAAGCCAGCATATAAAGACTGATGGCTCATCCATCAGAAGAATAAGGACAGCATGGCTTATGCCATGCTGTTCCTCTCTTTTGTTCAGGCATTAGCAGATCATATTCCCTGCCTTCTCCTCATCCTCCTGGTCAAGTATGCATAGAAGGCTATATTCAGCGCTATTCCCACAGCAGTTGATACCGGTGCCGAGAACCCGATTCCAGTAAGGCTTGCATCAGGCCTGATGCTCATGTAATATGCCAGCGGAAGACGTACGAGGACAGTCTGGATCAGCCCCTGGATCATTACCCATACTGTCCGATTGTTCCCGTTGAAATATCCTACCATGCTGAAAAGCACAGCTGTCGCTATCGTTTCCGGAGCAAACCCCCTCAGATATTCCGCTCCTTTTTCCACGACCTCAGGATTACTGGAGAAAATGCCGGAAAGCATATCTCCCTTCAGTGCTGTGAGGGCAAATGCAAGTACACCGAATGCAAGACCGATGCCTATGCCTGAATACATGGCCTTTCTTGCCCTGTCATGTTTCCCGGATCCTTCATTCTGAGCAACGAATGATGCCATCGACTGCATGAGCGCGCTTGGGATCAGCATCGCAAAATTCACTATCTTGCTTGCGACTCCATAGCCTGATGATGCAGAGAGCCCAAGCCTGTTCACGAATGCGCATAGTGCGAGGAATGATAGCTGGGTGAGGAATTCCTGAAGTGCAAGCGGGAATCCGATTCCAAGGAATCTCCTGCACTCCTGGTTCAGCCTGAAGTCCGACTGCCTGAATCTGAATGGAAGCTTCTTCATGAATAGAATGGCTGCTGCGCATACCACGCTGACGGCCTGAGCTGCGACAGTTGCAATCGCTGCGCCTGTTGCGTCCATATGGAATCCTGCGACTAGGATCAGGTCTCCTGCTATATTCACTATGCATGCAACAAGCACGAATAAAAGCGGTGACCGGCTGTCTCCGAGTCCCCTGAATACAGCAGAGAGAAGGTTATATGCTACAATGAAGAATATGCCGCTTCCGCATATCCTTATGTAGCTTGCTGTCAGCGGTATTGCTTCATCAGGAGCCTGCATCAGCTCTGAGATAGGCTCTGCAAGGCTCACAAGCAGGATGAATAGCACTGCTGATATCATAGCAAAGACAATCAGTGCGCCTCCGATCACGGAACTGATTCTCTCTGTCTTCCCTTCGCCTATGTATCTGGCAATCAGGACTGTCACCCCCATGGCAAGCTGTGTCACGACGAATGTGACCAGATTCAGCATCTGGCTCCCTGTTGACACTGCTGAGAGCCCTTCAGTTGAGCCGAAACGTCCGACAACAAGCAGGTCGACTGCTCCGTATGCTGCCTGCAGCACAAGCGCTCCAAGCACTGGCAGCATGAAAAGCGTCAGCTTCCTGATTATGCTTCCTTCAGTGAAATCTGTCTTGGAGTCAGTCAATTGAGATCCTCCTTTCAGTCATGATCCCATAGAGCTTCTCTAGGGTCCTCACAGTGCAGTCTGCATCATCATCTGATATGTCTGGGACCATCTGCACAAGCTGGGAGAAGAAATGCCCATTGTATGCCTCTGATAGCTTCCTTCCGGATTCTGTCACTGTGATGTATGTCACGCGTCCATCTTCTGCTGATTCTGTCTTTCTGATGAATCCTTTCCTTTCCATCTCATTGGCTGTTCTGGTTACGCCAGGCCTTGGTATCCTGAGGAAATCACTGATATCAGACACCTTAACATGTATTCTTTCTCTTTCCATTCTCTCAATTGCGTCGAGAAAATGAATGTATGATGATGTAACGCCTTCAGGGAGCTCTGGAAGCAGTTCCCGAATCCTCTTTGCCTTGTAGCATGCATCAAAAAGTGCTTTTGCCTTCTCTTCTCTCATCTGTTTTCTCTATATGATTACTTTAGATAATTACTAATGGTAACTATATAGAATCGTTCTATATTTTTCAACATGGCATGCGGATAAAAACTCTTCATGTTTTGATGGCGCATTGGATGATGCAGGGATTCTTGCCATCAAAGAGCATATAAAAAGGTTTTTATGCTGACGGAGAGATGGCAGAGGAGGCAACTATCCGAAAATTCCGGATAGTTCAGACTACGGGTAGGGCTCATGTCATGGCACCTGCAAAGCGACTCACTACAACTTACAGCTGTAGGCTTTAATGTGAACAACTTGCGGGCGATGCAGATTGTCAAAGGCCACCTCATGATTCAATCACAAGGTGGTCTTTATCTGTAAGGTCAAGGAAGACATCTGATGGTTTTTCAGTTGCTAGTCTACTGTCCTTACATTCAGCACTGTGAATCTGTCTGTTTCCTCTTTGCTGTACAGAACGATCATTGACCCATCGTCGCTTATTTCCATTGAATCATAATCAGTGTCAGGAAGCGCTATGCATCCAGTCTGAGTGAATGACGGATATGTGCCACTGTCAGAGAAAGCCATTACAATCAGCTGCTTTGATGATTCGTTTATTGTATACAGGAAGCCGGAGTCCTGGCAGTATTTAAGGAGCTTGTATCTTGCACCTGGGTCAGAGTATGTTGATACCTTCTCTATCTCATAGG
>CAKQTF010000092.1 GCA_934276695.1 uncultured Spirochaetales bacterium | reverse complement strand
GACGTCTCCCTGGCTTATCTATGCAAATACACAGAATGCTATTACTTGCTCTCTGCTGTCCTGCCGTATCTTCTGTTGAAGCGCTCAACTCTTCCTGTTGTATCAACAAGCTTCTGAGTACCTGTGAAGAATGGGTGACAAGCAGAGCAGATTTCAACACTGAGATTCTTTGCTGTGCTCTTTGTTTTGATCACATTGCCGCATGAGCAATGGATTTCCTGCAATGTGTAGTTCGGATGGATATCCTTCTTCATTTAAATGCCTCCATATATGGTGCAGCTGCTTTCACAGCTGCGGTATTTCTTATCACATCCTGGAAACAGGCGTATTCATCGAGTCCAGGAACTCCTTATTGTTGTTGCTTTTCTTCATTTTGTCAATAAGCGCAACAGACATGTCCATATCATCAAGATTCCCGAAAGCGCTCCTAAGCAGGAATACCCTAGAGAGGATATCCTCACTCAGCAGCAGGTCATCCCTTCTTGTACCGCTCTTCTTTATGTTGATTGCAGGGAACTTGCGGTTATCAGCCATCTTCCTGTCAAGGACAATCTCATTGTTTCCGGTTCCTTTGAACTCCTCGAATATGACCTCATCCATTCTTGAGCCGGTCTCGATAAGCGCAGTGCTTATAATCGTCAGGGATCCGCCCTGCTCTATGTTCCTTGCAGCACCGAAGAACCTTTTCGGCTTATGCAGTGCATTTGAGTCAACACCGCCTGAGAGGATCTTCCCTGAAGCTGGGACTGTCTGGTTGTATGCCCTTGCAAGCCTTGTTATCGAATCAAGGAGAATCACGACATCCTTCTTGTATTCTACAAGCCTCTTGGCCTTCTCTATCACCATCTCTGCAACCTGGACATGGTGTGTTGCCTGCTCATCAAATGTCGAAGCCACAACCTCAGCTCTGACGTTGCGCCTCATATCAGTGACTTCCTCTGGTCTCTCATCAACAAGGAGCACCATAAGAATCACATCAGGATGATTGGCTGTTATTGCATTTGCGATCTTCTGCATGAGAACCGTCTTTCCAGTCCTAGGAGGAGCAACAATAAGAGAACGCTGGCCCTTTCCGATCGGGCAGAACAGATCAACAACCCTTGTTGAGAGATCTGAAGGCTGATTATCCTTCACAACCTCAAGATGGAGCCTTTCATCAGGGAAGAGCGGTGTAAGGGAATCAAACGGGGCTCTCAGCTTCGCAAACTTCGTATCCTCCCCATTCACCTTCAGCACTCTTACAAGAGCAGCGCTCTTCTCATTCTCACGGGGAGCTCTGATCTGGCCATATATCGTATCACCAGTCTTAAGGCCTGATGACTTTATCATCGAGGATGAAACATATACATCCTCTGTGCCTGGAAGATAGTTGTTGACAGCATATCTTATGTATCCATAGCTGCCCTCGCTCAGGATCTCAAGGACTCCCTCCACAAGGATTGCCCCGCCAGCTGCGCTATGCTGTCTCAGCATTCTCGCAATGAGATCCTGTTTCCTGGAATCCAGGATCACATCCTCTCCTATGCCAACACTCCTGGCCCTGTCCCTCAGCACATCAATCGAATATGTTGTCAGCACTGATATGAACAGCTTCGGAGCATCCGGATGCTCATCAAGGTTAACCTCAGGAGGATACTCCTCCTCACGTCTCTTATCTTTCTTGCTCTTCTTATTATTGCGGTTATTGTTCTGGCCTCTATAGAAGTCCCTTTCATTCCTGTCACTGCCGTTATCAGGCTTTTCCGCAGGGCTTTCATCTGGAGAATCAGCCTTGGCCTCTGACGGCTGCTGTGCACTCTCCTCCACAGCCATCGAGAAAAGCGGCATCTCTGCAGCTTCCGTAACAGCAGCATTCTCTGCAGCCGTCTCTGCATATGGGATATCTACCGGAGCCTCATCCTTTGCCTTGGATTCCTCATCTGATTTCGGCTGAGCCTTCCTGACGAATCTCTTAGCGGGTCTTTTTACTACTACCTTGGTCTTTGCCTTTGGCTTTTCAGCATCCGCAGTCTCTGAAGTGTTGTCTGACACATTCTCTGAAGGGATGCTGACACCTTCTGCGCTATCTTTCTTTGGAGCCTTGGATGCCCGAGGTTTCCTTGGCGTTGCTTTTCTGGGCCTTTCTGTCTTCTCATCCTCTTTGACAGCGGATGCAGCTTCTGTTGCCTCTTCTTTGTCATCTTGTGACATCAATGGTTTCTCCATTATTAAAATTAAGAAATGATTATTATAGATAAATAATATGGAAAGATGCTTACTAGGATATTTCCTAATATCAATTACAGTAGAGATGATAGTGTTCAATTGCAGTTTTTGTCAACTGAATTGTGACAGGAGACATAATGCTGAGGTGAGCACATATGCATTTCAGGCAATAATTCCTTACACTCTATCGTATTATATTCACATTCATAGTAAAATGGGCAGAATCCTTCACTGGATTTTTCCGAAGATCCATAGCTGTAAGAGCCGTGTCTTGATGCCTCTAGAAGACGGATGCTGTATGGATGGCAGGGATTCCTGAAGAACTCATATGCCTCTGCTCTCTCCACTATGGCACCGCTGTGCATCACTGCCACATCATCAGCATCAGCTGCCCATCCTAGGTCATGTGTGACCATCAGGACTGTGATATCATGGGACTCCCTATATCTGATGATATAATCAAGAAGCAGGCTTCCTGCAGTTGCATCGAGCGCACTCATCGGCTCATCAAGCAGAAGAAGCCGCGGATTAAGCGAGAGGGCAGCAGCAAAAGACAGGCGCTGCAGCGTACCACCGGAAAGCTCATGCGGATATGAGTCCATGACACGGCCTGCATCAGGAACCGAAAGCTCTCCCAGCATCCCGTATATGCTATCCATATAATCTTCTGAGCCTTTTTTAGAGAGCAGCCTGAAGTGATGGGATATCCTGTATACAGGATTGAATGATGAAATAGGATTCTGAGGCACCATTGCAATCTCACACCCGCGAAGCCTTTCCCTATCCCTCCGGGAAAGCCTTAGGATGTCCTTGGATGAATAAAGTATAGAGCCATGTGATATTTCTGCAGAACCAGGGAGTATTCCCATGATTGCCTTCAGCAGCATGGTCTTACCGGCTCCGGATTCTCCGATAAGCGCAGTGATCATTCCTCTGCCGACATCAAGGGAAAGAGAATGGATTATCTTCTCTCCCTTCACTGCTATGCTCAGGTTATCGGCTGAAAGCAGCGGATCCTCAGTTAAAACACATTCCATCCTGATACTATCTTCTCGATGTCCTCGCCATGTATATATGCTCTCTGAAGTATGAATGCTATGACAGCAGACCTACGTCTTATGCTCTCCCTTCCCCAGCTGTTCATATGGACAGTCACACTGACAGTATCCATGTCTTTTCCTGAGAACCCGAAGCATACTGTGCCGACATCCTTTCCTTCGCTATTATCCGGCCCTGCAACACCTGTGACAGAGAAAGCAAAATCAGAGCCCATAAGGCGGAGGACGCCTTCTGCCATCTCCTTCGCGCACTCCTCACTGACACAGCCATAGCGCTCTATTGTCTGACGGCTGACTCCGAGAACGTGTTCCTTCACATCCGGACTGTATGCCGTAACAGCTCCGAGCATATATGCGGAAGATCCTGGAAGCGATGTCAGAAGGGATGACGCAAGGCCTCCTGTGCAGCTCTCTGATACAGATACCGTCAGGTTCTTCTCCTTCAGATCTTCCACCAGCAGGCCGAGTGCGGATACATCCCCGGCCTCTACTCTATGCTGCCCCGCATATCCGCATATCTTCCCTATTGCAGTATCGCGTCTGGCCTTATCAGCGCCAGAGACATACAGCGATATCCTGTAATCCTGAAACCTGGTTCCCCATTCAAGCCCCGGATCTGCCTTCTCGCATAGCTCTTCAAGTCTTGCTTCGGAGATGACGAATGTCGAATACTCATCACGCTCTGCATCCTTTGCTCCTATGTGCCCCGCAATCAGCGGAAGGACATACTCATAGAACATCGGAGACATCTCCTTAGGAGGTCCCGGAAGCGCTATCACAAGCGTATTCCGGCACATGCCATAGAACCCAGGTGCAGTACCATTAGCATTCGGAATCACACTGAACCCTTCCGGAATCATGGCCTGCTTCTCATTTGCTCCATAAGCACGCTCTCCAAGGCGGCATAGAAGATTGGACCAGCAGTCATCATTTCTCACAAGCCCTGTCCCAGCCGCCTCAGCAATCGCATAGCGTGTCATATCATCAGACGTAGGGCCTAAGCCACCTGTGACAATAAGCATATCATTGCCATCAATAAGCGCCTTCAGAATGCCTTTTATCGTCCCGTCATCAGGAATAGCGACAATCTCATTCATATGGATTCCGATTGATGTGAGCTCCTTTGATACAAGAACCCCATGCTTATCCTGTATTATCCCGCGTGTCAGCTCTGTACCGATCACAATAAGACTTGCGTTCATTCACTCTTCCTTTTCCTGCCGAAGACCTCTGCTACTCTGATAGCAGCACCGGAGAGAAGCCCGACAAGCGAGATCCACTTAGCAATATTAGCAAATAGATCTATATGCTGCACATAGAATGTGCTGTTATCCGGATCTGATGAGAAGACAGGCACTTCATATATATGGTAGCCCATCGTGAATGGCTCCATAGGATCCTCGATCTTCCCAGCAGGTGTGATCAGGCATGTTATCCCGCTGTTTGTGCCTCTTACTGTGGATTTCCGTGTCTCAACAGACCTATAAGCCGCAATTGCAGCATGTTGCATCTCTGCGCTTGCCTTCTTTGACCAGTTGTCGTTCGTCATATTCACAATGACATCCGCACCATTTGCCACAAACTCCGCAGTAAGATATCCGAATACATCCTCAAAGCAGATCGGTGTTGAGAAATGAACGCCATCAAGTTCGAATACAACACTCTCCGTGCCTTTCTCCCACCAGTTATAGTCATTTGCAAGAAGTATCCTATAAAGCCATGGCATGGTCTTCTCATATGGGAAATGCTCGGTGAATGGTACGAGATGCTGCTTTGCATACTCTTCTGCGATTCCGCCGTCCCTGAACAGTATGACAGTGTTGTAATCAACCCTGTTAGTGCTTCCATCCTCATTATAAGGCGGGAGTGAAGGATCCTTAAGGACTCCTTTCGGATTGCCTGTGAGCAGAGGCACATCAAGTGATGATGCGAAGCTCACAAAGTCCTTTGTCAGCTGTGCTATAGGTTCCCATTCCGTGCCGGATGCATCATACGATGTGTGCCATGATACAGAAGGGACGAATGCTGTCTCTGACCATACAATTACATCCGGATCCTCAGTCATTGCCTCGATCGAGTAGCGCCTGAGATTGTTG
>CAKQTF010000091.1 GCA_934276695.1 uncultured Spirochaetales bacterium | reverse complement strand
AATGGTGAAAGGGATCCTATAGGCCTCATACTTACAGGAGGCTCTGCCAGGGCCTGTGCCCATATAGGTGTCCTCAAGTATCTTGAGGAGCAGGGAATCATTCCTGACTTCATAATATCCAATTCAATGGGATCTATAATAGGCATGCTCTACGCTGCTGGCCTGACTCCGGATCAGATAGAGCAGTTCCTCCTGTCTGGGGATATCTCCAATTTCTTTGATATAACACTTCCGATCAGGGGCGGCATTGTTGTTCCTGCAGGATTCAAGACAATGATAAACAGCATTGTTGGGGATGATTTCAGAGTTGAGGATACGGAGATTCCTATAATGGTTGTCTGCGAGGACCTTGTGACGAAGCGTGAGATCCGCATTGCTGAGGGTAATTTCTCTGATATCCTGATCGCATCTTTCGCGCTTCCTGTGTACTTTGATCCGCAGATCTATAACGGACATTACCTTATTGATGGCGGCGTGGTATCGCTTGCACCTATTGATGCTGCATATGAATACAGTGACTCGATAATACTGTCAACAGCATTCTATGATGTACCGGAGATGAACCTTGTCAATCCGATAACCATCCTGAATGCATCATTTGATGTCGGGAAGAGGCAGAAGGCCGCATCAGATATGAAGGTGCATGATGATTTCGTATGGATCAGATGCGAGGTAGAGAACTTCTCATTCATGGCTTTCGATAAGGCTGTTGAGATCGCTGCGATAGGCTATGACAGCGCATCAAAGAAGAAGAGTGAGCTCAATCGTATATACAAGCAGGGGAGAATAAGCGATGAGCTTGCTGAGCTCAGGGCAGAGAAGCAGCCGCTTATCGACAAAGTCAATAAGAATCTATGCTATTTTGAGCGTGTGGAATCAGCAAAGCCTACAACGCTCCTCGGATTCGAGTTCGGGTCTAAGCAGGATGCGGCTTCCCCATATTATCTTTCGAATAAGACATACTTTGATCTTACGTATGGCCTCGACTGCAGAGGACTTGAATGCTCTGCTGGTGCCGGTGTCGGGTTTGACACATATGATCTGTCACGGTCGCAGATATTCTTCACATCAGGCGGTAAGGCTTCATACTACCCGCTTGAGAACATGAGGGTCAGCGGGGAGTTCTCTGTTGATATGGGGCGTAAGAATGCCGGCTGGTATCCGACGCTGTTCTTCAGGGAATCCTTTGATTACATACCGTTCTCTGCTCGTGACAGCTTCCGCTTGGCACTGCATCAGACTCTCGAGTACTACAAGGATTATTCAGGCATCTATGGGACTGCAAGCCTCTTCTCGCTGAGCATGGATGGAAAATATGCATTCTCATGGGGCAATGTGTGGACAAAGAACAGCTATTTGCTGACTGGTGATTCTATAATATTCGACAGCTGCAGGAACTACCTTCAGCTCTCTGGCGGCGCAAGGGCATTCCTGGATTCCGCTCATACTGTCTACATTGATGCATCAGCATTCACTAGGTTCACTATGGATGGAAGGGGAAGCGTTCCGCTGTTCTTCTCTGATGGGTATTCAAGTACCATGATAGGGTATGGTGCGGATGCAATACATACTGGAACACAGCATCATAATACAGTGCTAGGTGCAGCTGCAGGCTACAGGCTTCCATTCAATCCGACTTTCGGTGAATTCCTGATCTTCGAGGAGACAGAGATCGGCATCTATGCTGACCTACTGATCCAGGATAGCAGGGTAGGGGTCTCCTGCGGAGCTGATCTGCAGTGCATATCCTCTCTGATCGGGCTTGTGAAGCTTCCGATGCGCCTTAAGCTCGGCTACGAGTACAGGACGGATGGCAGGAGCGCATTTGTCTCATCTCTCATCTTCTCTGTTAAGTACTGAGATGGCAGAGCCCGCAAGAATCATCCTGCGGGCTCTTTTCTTAGCTGTTATGCTTCCTGATCCATTCCTCATCATCTTCTGTCAGTGATGTATCAACATCCCCTTCATCCTTCTCATCAATATCATCCTTTGATATGTTCTCTGATATGAAGTCAGGAAGAGCAGGGTATTCAGCCTTCTCAGGGCCTTCCTTCTCATCCGGGAGGATCCCGTTGATCACTCTCATGCGGTTCTCCTCTGCATCCTTCATGAACTGATGCCTTGTCTTCGGATTCTCAAGGATCCTGATCATCCTCTCAACCTCATCCTCTTTCAGTATTGATGTGTTAGAGAAATAGCAGCAGTCAAGGCCTTTCCTCAGTATGGAGACAGCCTTTTCATTCTCTCCATAGTGCATATAAACCAAGGCTTCGTGGATGTATGGGTCGATGAACTTCGGATCCTTGATCTCGAATAATGACTTGAGGAATCCTCCTGCTCTCATGTAGTTGCCGTCTATTATCTGGAGCACTGCCTCAAGATCAAGCAGGGCAACTGACTCCTGCTTGTTCCTGTAGGCTTCCTTCAGTGTAAGCCTGAATTTCTTCTCTTCTCCGGCTGCAAGGTAGTATGTGCAGAGGTTTATGTATAGATTCCTGTCCTTGAGGTTCATCTCCCTGGCTTCCTCTGCGTATCTTATCGCCTCGCTGTAATCCTTCTTTATCCAGTAGTACATCGAAAGCGAGTCCTTTGCCTGGAATGCTATCTTCTGATTCCGGCTGCTGCAGAGCCTCTTCAGAATCTCGCCACCCTTCTCGTAGTCGAAGTACTGGACCATCACAATGCCTATATATAGCTCATAGTTCTGGGGGACTCCTGCCTTGTATGCCTTCTCATAGTATGGCCGGCTCTTCTCAATGTTCCCCCTGCCGTTCTGCTGCATTATCCTGTTTGCCTTTGCAAAGCTGAATACCCCTCTGCTCGTCCAGATGTATAGGATCAGCGATAGTGATAGGAGAACTATCGGGAAGTACTTCGGTATTCTTCCGCTCATTATCATTATGAATGCAGCTATCAGGAGTATAGTTGCAGGTACTGTTCTGTATTTCTTCATCGGTGCCTCCCGCTTTATTCTGTCTGTCTTTAATGTTATAACAGAAGAACTGATTATGGAAAATAGAATACTTCTGCATGTATGCTGCGGTCCCTGCTCAACAGCCTCAGTAGAAAGGCTGCTAGAAGAGGGATACAAGCCTGTCCTGTTCTTCTCTGATTCGAACATATATCCAGAGTCGGAGTTTGAGAAGCGCTATGAGAATCTTCTCATAGCCGCATCATTCTATGGCCTTGATGTCATCAGGGATCCATGGAGGCATGATGAATGGCTTGAATGGATCAGGGGATATGAATCAGAGCCGGAGCATGGCAGGAGATGCACGCTTTGCTTCAGGTTCAATCTCCTGCGTACAGCAGAGAAGGCAAAGAACCTCTCGATACCGTTCTTCACAACTACGCTGACAGTATCGAGATTCAAGAACAGCCGGGTTATCTTCTCCCAGGGGGAGGATCTGGATGGATTTTTGGCTATTGACTTCAAGAAGAAGGATGGCTTTAGCAGGTCTGTCACCCTGTCGAAGGAGCTTGGGCTCTATCGCCAGAAGTACTGTGGCTGCGAGTTCTCAATGGCTGATTCTGCGTCTTCCTGACTTGACCGCGGCCGTTCTCTAAGTTACCTTCTTATATGGAGAGATTCTATGGGTAGAAACATCAGAGAGGCAATCACAGATGAAGAGAAGAGCGCATGGCATGAGCTTATCGCGCTGATCTCATCGATAAGCGATGAGGATGAGCTGCTGAGCTTCTTTGATGATATGCTCACGGATAAGGAGATTGCTGATATAGCAGACCGTTATCTTCTTATGGAGGACCTTATCAGGGGAAAGAGCCAGAGAGACATTGCCCAGGATAGGAAAATGAGCCTCTGCAAGATTACAAGAGGCTCAAAAATGCTTAAGAAGAAGGATGGCTATATGAGGAAATACCTCAACTCAAAGTATGATGACCATACACATATCTGAGCCTATCCTATGATCTCCTTTGCCTTATTCATTGCAGATCGGACTGTCTTATCCATATCGTAATATGCGTATTCTGCAAGCCGTCCTCCTAGGATCAGCTTATCATCCTTCTCTGCAAGTGCTCTGTATTTCTTATACAGGCTGCTGTTCTTATCGTCATTGATAGGATAGAATGGCTCTCCTGTCTTCTCATAATCAACAGGGATCTCACGGCTTATCCAGGTGACTGGGCTTTCAGCTTTCTCAAAGTGCTTGTGCTCTATTATCCTTGTCCATCTGGTCTCCCTGTCTGTATAGTTTACGACAGCCACTCCCTGGTAGTCCTTCTTATCTATCCTTTCCTCTTCGAAAATCTCGCTCCTATACTGAAGGTGCCCGAGTGAGAAGCCGAAGTACTGGTCAAGGCAGCCTGTATAGAGGATCCTGTCAGCGGTTTTCCTCCATTTCTCCTGTTCTGCATTGAAGTCCTCATTCAGGATCACATCAGCTCCGCTCAGCATCTTCTCGATGATCTTTGTGTATCCGCCTTCAGGAATGCCCTGATATCTGTCGTTGAAGTAGTTATTGTCATATGTGAGCCTGACAGGCACTCGCTTTATGATTGATGGAGGAAGCTCCTTTGCTTCCCGTCCCCACTGCTTTTCCGTATATCCTTTTATAAGGGCTGTGTATATGTCACGGCCTACAAGGCTGATTGCCTGCTCCTCAAGATTCTCAGGCTGGCCCTTGATCTCCTTCCGCTGCTCATTGATTATCGCCTCGGCTTCATCTGGCGTTGCAATATCCCACATCCTGGAGAAGGTGTTCATATTGAATGGCAGATTGTATATCCGGCCTCTGTAGTTTGCGATAGGTGAGTTGATGAAGCCATTGAATGTGCAGAAGCGTGACATGTAGTCCCATATCTCTTTATCTGATGTGTGGAATATGTGCGCGCCATACTTATGGATGTTTATCCCGTCTCTCTGCTCTGTGTAGATATTGCCTCCTATATGGCTTCTCTTCTCGAGCACGAGAACGCTCTTGCCTGCCCTGAGCGCATGCTCTGTGAATACTGCTCCGAATAGTCCTGATCCTACTACAAGATAATCATAATGCTCTCTCATCATTACCTCTTTGATCTCTTCTGAGACCTGCCTTTACCGGAGCTCCTGCCCCTCTTTGATGCAGCATTCCTGCTGCTCTCCCTTCTCTTAGTATAATCCTTTCTTTCTCTTCTGTATTCTTCGAATTCCTCTTCGTATGAGAGATTCTCCCTCAGCTCATCGGCGCTTTCTGCCTTCTTTCTCCTGGTCTCTCTCTTCGGCTTCCTCTCTTCTTCGGTCTTTGCCTTTGAGACTATGGACCTGCCACCCTTTGACTTTCTGTCAAATACCTTGAGGATCCTCTCAGCGACATCATACGGTGCATTGATGAATGAGAATTCCTCCATGACCTGTACTCC
>CAKQTF010000090.1 GCA_934276695.1 uncultured Spirochaetales bacterium | reverse complement strand
AAGAGCCCTTGGGCTTCTGAGGCTCGGGCTCTCTGTTAACAGAAGCGGCTATAACATATTCATATCAGGAGAGGAAGGATCAGGCAGGCTTACAGCTGTCAAGAATGAGATCCGGAGAATCGAATCAGATGTATCAGGGCTGCTTGATGCGGCATACATATACTCAAAGGCCCATCCGGACTGTCCTCAGTGCATAACATTCAGGAAGGGAATGGCAAGGGAATTCCAGAGAGACCTGTGGAAGATCAGGGATGGCAGGGCTGATAAGCAGCAGATTGCCGGGAAATGGAAGAATGACCAGATCTCAAACTTCCTCCAGCATCTTCCTGATGATGCCGAAGCTGATGCATATGAGATGAACATAGTGCTCGACAGAGCAGATGCCACAAGAAGGCCTCTTGTCATAGAGACACACCCATCAAAGGAGTCGCTCTTCGGATTCATAGACAGCAAGAGAGAGAATCATATGGGAATCCATATAGGATCCTATCAGGAAGCCGCAGGCGGATTCCTGGTGCTGAATGCAGAGGAGATAACATCAAATGAAGAGCTCTGGTCAAAGCTCAAGAGATATCTTGAGATGACGCACAGAGCACTGACAAGCACCGCAGTAAAGGGTGAGATGCTCTCATCCATCAGACCTGCACCGATCCCGATGCTGACTAAGGTGATCCTCATTGGGAATGAGGACCTCTATGATAAGCTCAGCGATGAGGATGAGCAGTTCTTAAGGTTCTTCAAGGTCTCACCTGAGTTTGATTACTCAATGAACGCAACTGAGGAGAATCTGAAGGGAACTGTGTCATATCTCAAGGAAGCAGGGAAAGGGCTGCTGCCTGCTGATGATTCTGCATACAAGGAGGTTCTGCGCTTCTCCACTCTTGCAGCTGAGGACAGGCAGAAGCTGACGACACAGCTTGCAATGCTATCAGATCTCATGGAGGAGGCGGATATAAGCGCAAGGGCATCAGGGAAGTCATACATCACAGATAAGGAAGTCAGGCTGGCTCTCGATAACAGGGACTGGTATGGCGCAATGGCAGAAGAGCACATCAATGATGAGATCGAGAATGGCGTCATGGTCATGAACCTCAAGGGAAAGAGGACAGGCGTAGTCAACGGACTTGCAGTAATGGACAGAGGCCTCACGTCATTCGGCACGCCGACTGTAATATCAGTCGCAGTCGCCCCAGGGACTGAAGGCATTGTCAACATCGAGCATGAGGCAGGACTTTCCGGCGGCATTCATGACAAGGGCGTGATGATTCTCGAAGGATACCTGCGAGGCCGGTATGCCAGGACATTCCCGCTATCATTATATGCCGGGATCTGCTTTGAGCAGAGCTATGGCGAAGTGGACGGTGACTCAGCATCATCGGCAGAGCTCTATACCCTCTTATCCGCAATAGGAGACCTGCCGCTCAGACAGGATATAGCAGTCACAGGCTCTGTGAACCAGATGGGAGAGCTGCAGCCTGTCGGAGGGATAAACGAGAAGATACAGGGCTTCTATAATGCTTGCGCCAGGCTGGGCCTTACAGGGACACAGGGCGTGATCATACCGCAGCAGAACCTCTCATCCCTCATCCTCCCTTACAGGATCGAGGATGCCATAGACGATGGGATGTTCCATATATATGCAATAAGCGATATATATGAAGGACTGGAGCTGCTGACAGGAATGAAGGGCGGGGAGAGGGACAGGAGGGGGATATTCCCTCCTGGAACATTCAACAGATGCATCGAGGATGCGCTCAAGGCCCTCTGCCATAACAGCCAGAAGCAGAACTGAGAGTGGATAATGGCTACTTCATCAGCCTCTTTTCAGGAAAAGGCCTCACGCCTTCGACTGCTGCAGATGGACTGATCACAGCATCGCCGTTATCAGTATCAATGAGATCATATAGATCATTGCCCATGCCAAGCTCCTTCATGTATGAGAGCTGTCTGAGTCCATGCCTTGTCTCGATCCTCTCTCTGAGCGCATGTCCATCAGATGGGGATAGAGCATATACAAGATCGACTGAAGCCTGGTCTGATGCAAGGATATCAAGAGAGGCGACAATGCCGATGTCAGGCGTGACAACCGGTTCTGCGTGCACTCCCTCGCAGTCACATGAGACAGACATATTCCTCATGACATTTATGAATGCGATATGAGGCGCAAAATAATCGACAGTGGCCTTTGCTGACTCACTGATCCTCTCCATCAGCTCCTCTTCAGCGATGCTCCACATATCATCAGAGCCCTCTGCTGTATGGATCATCTTCTTTCCGATCCTGCCATCTGCACAGCCTATGCCTATGTTCTTATCCGAGCCTCCGAAACCGCCCATCATATGGCCTTTGAAATGCGTCAGGACAAGCATTGAATCATAATCTGTTATGCTCTTTCCCATTGACATTGCGCTGAACCATTTACCGCCCTTCACCGGAAGCATGACTGTGCCATGCTCATCCATTATATCAACAGGAGCGAATGTCCAGCCATTTACCCTGAGCGTCTCCCGATGGAGCTCTGTCGTGTATCTGTCGCCCTCGTAGTATGTATTCGTCTCTGCAATAGATGCATCAGGGAGATCCTTTATGAAGAGATTCTCAACCCAGCTCCGCGGTATTATATTAGGGCCATGCTGCTCTCCTGTATGAAGCTTTACAGCGGTTTTCCCGGTCATTGCGCCAGAAACTCTTCTGTAGATCCGCTCAAGGCCATCTGCTGAAAGGTCCCTTGTGAAATACACAGCAGACTTGCCGCCTGTCCTCTTATCATATGGGATGTACACATCCCCTGCTCTTCTAGGAATAGGATTATCGATCATAGCTATCACCTCTATCTACTGGATACAGCTTAAAGTCCGCTTTAAGTCAATATACGCATGGCTCTTCATCTATGATTTCCGATGCTGTATCATAGAGCCATGCACGACATATGGAATCCATGGCATGGCTGCAGGAAGAAGAGCGAGGGATGCGACCACTGCTACATGTACTACCTTGACAGCCTATCAGGGAAAAGCGGCAGTGATATCTATCTGACAAAGAACATGAACTACCCGCTTGGAAAGACCAGGAGCGGGGAATACAGGATAAAGAGCGGAGAGAGGATCAGGGTATCAATGACAAGCGATTTCTTCCTCGAGGAAGCGGATGAGTGGCGCCAAGATGCCTGGCTCGTCATGAGAGCACGCCCTGATGTCATATTCTTCCTTCTCACAAAACGCCCGGAGAGGGTTATGGATGCGCTTCCGGATAACTGGGGATGCGGATGGGACAATGTGATGCTTTCTGTGACATGCGAGAACCAGGCGCGCGCTGATGAGAGGATCCCTATCCTTCTAAGCCTCCCATTCCGCCACAAGGGGATCATGTGTGCGCCGTTCATTGGAGAGATATCAATAAAGGAGTATCTCTGCACAGGAATGATTGAAGAGGTCATTGCCGGCGGAGAGAACTACGATGGGGCAAGGCCTCTTGATTTCAGCTGGGTGAAGAAACTCAGGGCAGAATGCGTTGAGAGCAATGTCAGCTTCGCATTCATTGAGACAGGAACAGAGTTCATAAAGGACGGGAAGCTATACCATATGCCGGACAAAAGGCTGCAGAGCAGGATGGCATTCAGATCAGGGATGGGATTTACAGGGAAGAAGCCCCAGTACATTCTCCGTGACAGCTGGAATCTCCCGATTCCGGAAGAAGAGCTGTATAAGCCGCATTTCAGGGAAAGATGCAATGAGTGCGGCAGCAGGATGATATGCAACGGCTGCTCAGAGTGCGGCAGATGCAGATGAAAAAGCCCCAGGATCTTCATCCAGGGGCCAACCACAGACAGAATTCAAAAATATTCAAAGGAGTGAGTGTACTATTCTACCAGGGCACCTCCTAATTTATCCAGATCTGCTTCAGCTGCAGAATCAGGTTCACCATTTGCAATGACAGTGCCTGCAACAGCAGCACCATCGGCTTCAGCTCTCGCCTCCCACTCTCTCATCCATTCGCCGTCTCCCCAGCCATATGAGCCGAAGAGCACAATGCGCTTTCCAGAAAGTGCGCTCTCCACTGAAGCGAACATAGGCTCAAACTCATCCTCTTCAAGGACCTCTGAGCCCATAGCAGGACATCCGAAGGCAAAGGCATCATATGTCTGGACATCAGATGCGCTGAATGAGACTGCCTCAATCAGAGAAGCCTCTGCGCCCCTCTTTCCCAGTGATTCTGCCAGCATCTCTGCCATCATCTTCGTATTTCCTGTACCGGACCAGTAAACAACTGCTATCTTCATATCCTACCTTCCTCTGGTCAGGCCGGAATAATAAGGCTTTCCAGTCCTGCCCCTTTCCTAAGCTTCTCAAGATAAGACCTGGTGCACTCAGAATACTCTGAGAAGAGACACCTTGCCCTATCCTCATCACCATAGACCTTCCAGTACCCGCTGCATTTGTAGCAGGCTGCCTTATTGTCTATGAATCCCTTCACATCCTCAGGAGGGTATCCGAGAAACAGACCGATCTCATGAGGGATTGATGGGCATTCCTCAACTTTCCTCTTAAGCTGCTCCACTCCTTCATCTGCAGTAGAGAAGCAGTATCCCCGGCTTTCCAGGAGCTCCGAAGCCTCTGGGCTCCTCAGCTCTTTGGAAAGCATAAGAGGACGATAGATGTAGATCAGGGCTCTCTGGCTCCTGTAGCGCAGAAGAACAGCTTTGAGCCCGAATGGGCTTACAGAACCATTTAGCCTTGCGACGGCTGCCATAGCTTCGCATCTGGTGGTAAAAGGCGTGGAGAACATAGCTGCGCTCTTAAGCCCCGCAAGGGTAGGAGAACAGTGCTGTATTATATTCTCTTCACTCATCGGAGCCTCCTCTGATCATGGTTAGAGAATAATACAATTAGTCATGACTAACTACTCTAAACGGACAGATTCCGGCTCTGAAAAGACTTTTCTGTACTCACTTGGGCTCCGTCCGGTCACAGACTGGAATGCGGCTGCGAATTTAGATCCGTTCTCATAGCCGAACTCTGATGCGATCTCCATCACAGTCTGGTCTGTTGATCTCAGAATCCTCGCAGCCTCCTCCATCTTCACCTTCTTTGCGAATCCGTATACGGATATGCCATATACACGGCGGAATGAGCTCTTTATTGACGTCGGGGATGAATTGAACAGCATTGACAGCTCCTGCAGCGTTATGCGCTCTGAGAGATGCGATGAAAGATACGATGCAACTGCCTTCGCTGTGCTTACCTGGCTTCTTGGAAGCATATGCCCTTCTTCCCTTTCCCTTCGGAATGCCATGAGGAACAGCAGCAGCTCAAGGACCTTGACCTTGAAATACGCAACTCTGTATTCATCGCCCATATTGTAG
>CAKQTF010000089.1 GCA_934276695.1 uncultured Spirochaetales bacterium | reverse complement strand
TCCTTGATCCGGAGCGGACTGCGCAGTAAATCTGGTAAGGAACGCCATTGATTGCATTGATTCCTTCGATTATGTGCTTTGATGCATCTGTGACCTTCTCAAACTCTGGATCATCAAGCAGCTCTGTAAGCGGAAGAAGCATGCCTGCATCAACGAATGTCTTCAGATTAAAGCCATTTGCACGGGCATTCATTCCGAAGATATCAGGTGCATTCCCGGATGAATATGCCATCACAACCATGTTCGCATAGTCCTCTACGACAGTCGTGAGCTGGATCTCTATGTTCTTGTCATTCGTGGCATTGAACTCAGCAATCTTCTTCTCTACATATGCAAGGTCATGCCTGTCGTTTGTCCATACTGTGACTACAGTCTTCTCATCCTTCTTAGGTGCAGCGGATTCTGAAGCACCATTTGCGAAGGCAACAGAAACAGCACAGAGGGAAATCATCAATAATGCAATAAGCTTTCTCATATCGCATTTCCTCCTTTTTTCTGGGGTTAGTCTATCATCCGGCAGGAAACCAGCAATGACAGATTTTCAGTTAAATGTAACATCTTTTTGGAAATCCAGATGTCTTCTGCATACTCTGCAGCTGTCCTAAAGAGCCTCTGTGAAATGCATAAGCTCTTCAGCAGAAGGCCTGTATCCATATTCTGATATCTCAAATGCCTCTGCCTCGATTACCGAATTGCCCTTCTCGTCTCCATAGAGCGCAGTAAGCTTGTCCCGGAACCTGGCTGAGAATGCATGGTTAGGCCTCCTTCTGTACATGAACCTGGCAAAGTCCATCCGGCCATTTCTGTCTGATGGAGGCGGAACCATATCAAGGTTTCCATCAACCCACGGAAGCCATTCATAGAGCTGGCTCTCATGCATTGAGAGCATCTCAAGCTTTTCATCGAGAACATCATCTATGCCAACTGCTATATCAGGAGAGAAAGGCCTTGGCCTGAGGAACTGATCACCCCACTCCAGTATCATTGGAACATAGCGCATTGCTGGGGTATCCGGGCATACATTAGGCACCATGAGCATATAGGATGCATCCTGCACAAGCTCTGATGCGTATCTATGATCAGGGTGGTAATCATTCGTCCTGTTTGTGAATATGATATCAGGCTGGATCTTCCTTATTGCCCTGATCAGCTTCTCCCTGTTCTCTACTGATGGAGTTATACTGCCATCAGGAATCCCAAGAATCAGGCTATGCCCTCCGATAACCGCAGCTGCGGAAGCTGCTTCCTCTGCCCTTCTTGCGGCAAGCGCCTCCCTATCCATTGAAAAATGGCCAGCGCTTCCATCAGATATGCTCATAAGATATGCCTCTGCACCTTTCCTGCATAGCTTTATTATTGTGCCAGTTGCACGGAACTCTGAATCATCCGGATGGGCACCTATTGACAGAATGACCATGCCATGAGGATCCAATGATGGCTTTGATTTCACTTTTTCTTCCATATCAGCGAGTCTACCATCAGGGAATGGACAGTAAATGACTTTTTTTCAGCAAAATGTAACACTTTTTTGCAAATCTATGAAAAATAGATGAATCCAGCCGTTTATCCTGTATAATTCCATAATGAAGGAAATGGCTTCGGATCAGCTCTGAAGCCTGATGGAAAATGACAGAGACAGATCGCAGCAGCAGATTCTTCACAGTGCTGATCGCTGATGATGAGCCTGCAATCAGGAATGGGATAAAGAATGCCATCGACTGGAACAGCATCGGGCTGAGGATCTCAGCAACCGTACATGATGGAAACAGCGCATATGATGAGATATGCAGGCATAAGCCGGATATCGTGATCACAGATATCATGATGCCAGGAAAGACAGGGCTTGAGCTCATAAATGAGGCAAAGGCAGCAGGAATCGCCTCACGGTTCATAATCCTATCAGGATATGATGATTTCAGATATGCAAAGGAAGCCATATCGCTTGAAGTTGAGAGCTTCCTGTTAAAGCCGCTGTCCAGGGCAGAGCTGATCGAGACGCTTAAGAGGACAATAGACAGGATAAAGACAACAGAAGTGAAAGCACAGGAATACCAGTCATTATCTGAATCCGCATGCGAGAATCTCTTAAGAAAGCTTGCCTCTGGAGAGAGCATAGAGCAGTCGGAGCTGAAGCCTGCCATCTCTTATCATCCAGGCCCAGTGACAGCAATGCTGATACAGAAGCATGATGATGATTCTGAGACAGACCGGATACTGCAGCAGTGCATGCATGGTATAGAGCATGAGAGCTTTCAATGGGATGGGAGGACAACTGCAGTGATGCTGCATTACGACTCCGAATATGCCAGGCACATCGCGAATATGATCATATCGCGAAAAGAGGCAGGAAAACACAGGATGACAATCGCAATCGGGCCGTCCGTTCCAGGCATAATGCAGTTCAATGAGTCGTTCCAGGCATGCATGACTGCCCTTTCGTACCAGATATACGATCAGGATAAGACCATATTCGATCAGGATTCCATCGTGAATGACACGCCTCCGGAGTTCAATCCAAGCGATGTTGACCTCATAAGCCTGACTCATATGATGTTCTCAAAGGATGACAATAGGATACAGGAATGGATCAAGCGCTATTTTGCAAGGCTGATGTATATAAGGACACCGCCTCCGAGTTATATAAAGGGCATGTGCATATACCTTCTTACGGACCTGACAAGGACAATCAGCCATGAGAAGCACATCAGCAGCAAATTCATGCCGAAGATAGATTATCAGCAGATCAACGATCTCCTGACACTCAGAGACATTGAGAAATGGACTACAGACCTGATCCTATACATGACGCACACTTCAATCCCAGAGTCGGAGATTGCAAATGATCCTGTCATATATAAGGCAAGGAAGCTCATCAAAGACAGCCTGGGCTTCCAGCTCTCAGCGCAGCAGGTTGCAAAGGAGCTGAATATGAACTTCACATACTTCTCGTCATATTACAAGCAGAAGACAGGAGAGAATTTCAGCGCATATATAAACCGTATGAGAAATGACTACGCAAAGCAGCTGCTTGATGACCCGATGCTCTCAATAGAGGAAGTCTCACAGTCCCTGGGGTACACAGACTACAGGTCATTCTACAGGAACTTCAAGAAGACAAACGGGATAACACCTTCAAAATACAGGTCTCGTAAATGAAGAAGTTCTCTGATCTGAAGCTGAAATACAAGATACTGCTGACTATGCTCCCTCTGCTGATCTGTCTTGTGCTTATCATAAGCATCTCATGCGGAGCCTATTTCTCATACACCAGCGAGAAGGACATAGAGAGAAGCGAGGAAGCCTGGTTTGCAATAATACAGCAGAGGCTTGACCATATTGTCACTAGGATAAGATCAAGCCTCATAATGAAGCTATCAAGCTCTAAGCTCAGTGCAATCAATCAGAAGATGCTCAGCAATGAATCATCAAAGCTCATAATCCAGGCAGAGCTCCAGGAGACGCTTGGCAGCATAAAGCAGATTGACAGGATGATTGATGATGCATTCATCATAGACAGCAGCAATGACCTGTACCTTTCCTATTCATCGTCCATAATCAATCCGGAGTCCCCGGTATTTGACTACTCCGCATTCTCCTCAGAGAATAGCCTCACGATAATGCCATGCATGCCCTCTCCAGTAAAGAAGGATGAATATGCAATCCCTGTTGCCGTATCACTGAAGACACTCTACCCTTCTTCATCATATCTTGCCATATCAAATGAGCCGGATCCTGAGATGGTGCTTGTCCTTCTCCTGGATGCAGACGAGCTATGGAATGAGCTCAACAGCATAAGCTCTGAGTACTTTGATGTATGCTGCACGCTATCATTCAATGGCAAATCCATTTATCCAATCGGAAATCAGGACATGGAAAAGAATATGCTTAAGAGCAGCACACAGCTTGATGGCCTCGATCTGATCATGTACTTTGATACAGGAATCGCAGAATCGAAGAAGACCGGTATAATCTGCTTCATCATAATAATATCATCCGCAATCATAGCCATTGGCCTGATCGGAATACTCTATTTCTCAGATTTCCTCACAAGGCCATTTAAGAAGCTATCACGGATGATAAACAGGATAAAGGACAATGCATATGAGCTTGATGAGAAGGCCGAATTCAGCGATGAGACAGGGGAGCTGATCGAGTCAATCAACTCAATGTATGTGACAATACAGGATCAGATCCAGCAGATAAAGGCTGAGGAGAAAGAGAAATACCAGTATATGGAACAGGTCCTGACAGAGCAGATAAACCCGCATTTCATCTACAACACGCTTGAGATAATAAACATGGAAGTCATGAACGGGAACATAGACTCTGCCTCTTCGATGATCCAGACATTCGCATCATATCTGCGCTGCAGCCTGAATAAAGGGAACGGGATAACGACACTGAAGGATGAGATCAGTCAGGTCAATGCATATATGAGGATAATGAACCAGAGGCTGAACAAGAGAGTCAGCTTCTCCATCTCATGCCCGGAACAGCTATATGATCTGAAGATACCAAAGCTCATATTCCAGCCACTGGCAGAGAATGCTATAAAGCATGGATTCAGCAACATGAGAGACCCTGCAGTGCTCTCTCCTGCGATAAGGATAGAGATAACAGGAAAGGCAGATGGACAGACTGAGATATGCGTCATAGACAATGGGAAGGGAATCGACAATGAGCGCTTTAAATCAGCACTCAGAAACCGGAGCAGCTCAATAGGCCTTTACAACGTAAGCAGAAGGCTTGAGCTATTCTTTGCCTCCTCTTCTATAAGTGCTGAGAGCATCCCCTATTACATGAACACCGTCAGAATAACGGTAACCCAGGATAAATGAAAAAAGGGAGGACCAGCCCCCCCTTTTTATAATCCAGGCCATTCCTGGTATTACCAGTATGCCTTCCAGCCTGGGTCCTTTAGTCTCTTGAGAGCCTCAACATAGAAGTAATCCCCCCATGTATTGCATTCATCCACACCGCGGTCCCTTGCATCATTTGTAGGTGTCTTCCTGCAATAGACTCCATGGAGCAGCTGGCCATTTGACAGAGAAGGATCCTTCACAGCGCACTTCCTATACAGCTCTCCCATAAGCTTAGATGCCCTTGTCCTCAGTTCCGGCTCACCAAGAAGATCCGACATCTCAAGCATTCCGCAGCAGGCTATTGCCAGAGCTGATGAATCCCTGGACTCAGTGCTTCCGTCTGTGAAGTCAAAGTCCCAGTACGGGATCACAGAATCAGGAAGGTGAGACAGGAAGAAGCTGAGCGTACGCCTGAAGACATCAAGAGCCCTAGCCGATCCTGTGTATCTATAAGCAAGAGCCGAGCCATAGATTCCCCAGGCCTGGCCACGGGCCCATGCAC
>CAKQTF010000088.1 GCA_934276695.1 uncultured Spirochaetales bacterium | reverse complement strand
AGCAAAGGATCTTGGCGGCGGCGTGAAGCGCAAGGTCATGTCACATGGCAAGGACCTCATGCTATGCCATCTGTGGTTCGAGAAGGGCGCTGTCGGCGCACTCCACTCCCATCCGCATGTGCAGACCACTTACATACTGAAGGGTAAGTTCCAGTTCACCATCGGGGATGAGACGAAAGTCGTCAGCGAGGGCGATGCTCTCTATAAGATAAGCGGGATCACCCATGGCTGCGTATGCCTTGAGGAAGGCGAGCTCCTTGATGTGTTCACTCCTGAGAGAGAGGAGTTCCTTGACTGATAGATAATACAGCAGATAGAACAATGCTGCATCTATTCAGCTGCTGTATACAATCGTTTGGAGCATAGAGAGTATGAGCATAGAGAGCTTTAACAGACTGAACAGGAAATTCGAAAGGATAATGCCATTCATAACTCCGGCAGGAGTCATCATCGCACTGATATTCGGGCGTTTTTTTGTTCCTCTTAAGCCTCTTGTCAATATTCTTTTCGGCCTCATGACATTCTTCGGTGCAATGAAGATAAGCACAGATGATATCCTTGACGCATTCAAGCGTCCTGTATTCATCCTGGCATATGCCATCGCTTCATTCATCATAATGCCTTTGATTGCAGAGCTGATCTCCATCACGGCATTCAGCACAGAGAGAATAGTCGGCTCTGGCTATAATCTTGTCAGAGCTGTTCCTACAGCTGTCGTAGGCTCTGTCTGGGCAACGATGTTTCATGGGAACCTCACGGTTTCCCTTGCGATACTCCTGCTTGATACGCTGCTGGCCCCGCTGATCACACCGTTCATGCTCAATCTGTTCACTGGAGCTGTAATACAGATAGATACTTTAGGGATGATGAGGTCCTTATGCCTGATGGTTGTCATTCCCTTTATCCTAGGCCTTATATTCAACCGCTTCTTCCATAAGGAAATCAAGGAATACATAGGGCCTATTACGAATCCGATCTCAAAGATCCTGTTCTTCTCAGAGATAATAATAAATGTATCACAGGTATCAGAGCGCATAGTGAAAGGGGCATCATGGAGCTATATTCTTGTCATAGCTGCAGCGCTTATCCTTTCTGCACTCGGATTCATAATCGGGCATCTTACAAGCAGGGCATTCAGACTCGGAAGAAAAGAGGATGTATCAGTGACATTCGCAGTTGCACTGAGAAATACCAATGCGGCACTTGTACTGGCAATCGGGTTCCTACCAGAGCTTGCATCCCTTCCGATCATATTCTCAATCGTCATACAGCAGACTCTGGCAGCAATCGTCGGGAAAGCCATTTTCCCCGAAAAACCATCTGAGCCATAAACGCATCATCGGATACCCAGGCATAGAGAAAGGCCACGTGCAGACGCGGCCTTCCCCTGTGTTTCCCAAATGGGGGTTTATCTCATTATCGTCGAGTCACCATAATGGCCATTTGAGCCATCATAGACCTCATCCTTCATTGCAAGGTGGACTGCACCGACCTTGAATGTCAGAGGAAGGGCAAGGATATTCGGATTCTCCGGAAGATACTTGCGCTGAGCATCTGCAAGTGCTTCCTCGAAAGTCGCTCTTGTCTTCAGCCCCATGCCTCTGGCAATGCCTGGCTCCCTTGCGCCTACAATGTATATTGCAGATGTATTCATCTCAGCAATATGGCCGCAGCTCATCATTGAGAAGCCATGGAAAGGATGGAATGCATTGCAGAAGCGGTACTTCCTTATGTATTCCTCGTTGGTTGCAAAATACTCACCATACCTGTTCATATCAGGGAGGATATTATTGTAGTCATGCTGGAACATGTTATAAAGCTCTCTGAGATACGGCCATCTCTCATCATGGAAATATCCATCACAGATTGTTGACACGATGAATACGCATCTGTCTGACATAATCCTCTTGTGGCGGATAACCTGGGCAGATAGAGCCTGCATCATCTGTATAGGATTGGTTCCCATTCCATTTCCATAATGGAAGTTGGTAGGCATTCCGAACACAATGCAGTCATACTTCTTCTCTGCAAACGGAACATATGTCCTCTTATCTGCACATGCCCATGAAACAGGCTGCATTTCCTTTGCATATCCGGAGAAGATAGCAATCTGGCGTGAGGCAGAATCAAGCACAGCATCAACGCAGAAGAATTTCTTGCCCATCTTCTCTTCCATGAACATACCCTGCTCGTTGAATTTATTGCGCATCTCTGACTTTCCTGAGACAGGAACGAAGTCCCTTCTGTGCATAACAGATGGAACATGGTGAGCTGCAATGCTCTTCCAGTGGGTTATGCCGCATGAGCAGTGCTTATAGCCACCGCTGTATCCGCCATAAGGGTTTCCGGATGTATGTCCGATCATGATTGCAACATCACTGTCATAAACATACTTATTCATGATCACATGGTCCCCTGCATCTGTGTATCCGAGGTCAACAAGATGCTCATAGTCCTCACTGTCATGGCTTGTCAGAAGGCCATATGGATAGAACTCATTGAAGAGATCATTGCCAAGGATCTGCTTCATCTCTGCCTCTGTGGCACGCGGATGAAGGCCATTTGAGATGATGAGGAGAATATCCTTCTTCTCAACGCCTGCGCTGTACAGCTCATTGAGGATACATCTCATTGCAACCTTTCTATGGGACGTAGGCTGGCAGCCGCCCTTTACGATATCAGGGATTATAATCGTCACCTTGCTTCCCTTATGAGCAAGCTCTGTGATTGTCGGCATCCCGATAGGATTCCTTATCGAATCCATTGTCGCATTATATAATGTATCCCAGTCCTGCGGCAGCGGATCCGGATCCTTCACAGTCTCTCCAGGAATGAACACATCTGTGTAATCCGGAAGCTCAGCAGCCATTGTCCCTTCGCCGTATTCGAAATTAAGCTTCATTCTGATCTCCTTATTTTCCAAGGTATGTCCTGATGATATCAATGTACTCATCAGGATAGAATCCGATATCGCCCTTGAATCTTGTAAGAGCGATGAGGCCTCCGTCTATCTCATCAATAGATGCAAGCATCTCAGCATTATCCGTCTTCAGACCACCGCCATACACAACAGAAAGACCATCTGTGGCCTTCTTGACGAATCTTGCGACCTTTGTGATATACGGCTTATCTGCAGGAGTCTTTCCTGGTCCTATCGACCATACGGGCTCATATGCGATGCTCACATCTGACATATCCGCATCCTTAAGGCCAATCGAGAGCTGCTCACCAAGCACTTTATCCCAGTCAGCGAGCTCTGTATCCTTCTCTCCGATGCAGTAAAGAACCTTAAGCCCTGCCTTCTGAGCAGCAAGGATCTCCTTATTGAGGATCCTGTTCACAGCAGAGGAATCAGCAACACCAGCCTCTGCAAGAATAGCAGCAAGCTTATTCCGCTCCTCACAGTGTCCGATAAGAGCATAAGTGCAGCCGATTTCTGATGCAGCATTTCCAGTAAGGGATGTAGTGAATGCGCCAAATGGCCCGCCTATAGCAGTATCTGCCCAGAAGAGTCCCTGCGTTCCGACCTCAATAGGGCTGTCACTGCTCTTTGCCGAGCATGCTGGAATAAGATGTGATTCAGGGAAGAACATTGCAAACTCAGTATCAGGAAAAGCCCTAAGGCTCTCCTCTGTGCTCTCGATGATATGCTTACCCCATTCCCTTATAGGCGCAATTGAATTCACTCCGCCCTTATCACGCGGTATATCGAACCTCTTGAGATTCAGATAGATATGCTTCATAAAACCTTCCTTTCAATCACCTGAATATAGCATAGTCAGGCATATCCCCGATAAGAGGATTGCAGTATCCGAAGAACTCATCGGATATCCTGTTTCCATCCACAATCCATTCCAGAGGGAACTTCTTCTCAACATTCGCAACATCAGCAAGAGGGACAAGCTCAAGTGAATATGAGAATCCATTGGTCCTGTCTGCATTGATGCTGACCATGTGGCCTGTCTTCCCTTCAGCTGCAACCTTAACAGCCTTCGCTCCGACATCATATGCCTCTTTCCTGTCCACTTCAGACTGGTATGCAACCGATGTCCTTCCAAGAAGGCCTGGCTTCTCGCTTCTTGACTTGATCCCGAGCTTATCCATTATGGACTTTGAGATGAACTCTCCGACTCCGCCTGCAACCTTATGACCGAATCCATCAACGATTCCTGTATCAGCAAGCGGATTGCCATCAAGCCCGCAAAGACCTTCTGAGACAGTCACAAGACAGCCCTTGCCCTTTCTGTAGGCAGCCTCTATGTCACTGAGCATCTTATCAACATCAACCGGAAGCTCTGGAAGATATGTAAGCACTTCACAGTCTGTAAGCCTGCCAGCGAGAGCAGATGCCGCGGTCACCCATCCAGCATTCCTTCCCATGAGCTCCATGACAACGACATGGATCGGAAGCCCGCTTGCATCAAGAGCCAGCTCAGCGGCATTGATGGCAGCGTATCGTGCTGCAGAGCCGAAGCCTGGGCAGTTATCTGTATAAGCAAGGTCGTTGTCCATTGTCTTAGGAATGCCGATAACCTGCAGATCCAGTCCCTCCTTCTCTGCAAGCATTGATATCTTATTGCATGTATCCATGCTGTCATTGCCGCCATTATAGAAGAACACACCGATGTCATTCTTCTTCATGCATTCAATCACTGCAGGATAGTCAGCATCAGAAAGCTTGCGCCTGCAGCTGCCGATTGCAGTTGCAGGTGTATGCGAGAGCTTTGCGACCTCTGATGCCGGTATATCAGTCAGATCAAGCAGGTCGTTCTTCAGGATTCCCTCTGCGCCGAATCTGGCACCGAGGATCCTTCCAAAGCCGCCGTTGTCCCTTGCTGTCTCAATAACACCCTGAAGTGATGCATTGATGACTGCGGTGGGACCGCCACCATGAGCTACGAGTATGTTCCTGCCCATCAGATGCCTGCCTTCTTATAGCGCTCAGCCATCTCATCCAGGGTAACCATCTCAATGAGAGGAGCCTTTCCATAGGAGCCGAACTGCACGATGAGTGTGCCGACAGCTTCCTTTACACCAGCCTCCATCCTCTCAAACAGGAGCCTCTCATCATCATCCTTTATGTTTCCATACATCACAGCATCCATCACTGGAGGAAGGAACACCCTAGGATCGAATGCTTCCGGATGCTTCTGCAGGAGCTCATATACAGGTCCGATTGACGGGCTTTCCCTAAGCCTCGGGTTATCCCTGAACAGCTCTCTGAAGTTCCTTGTGACAGCAAGGCGGATATCAGTATCGACATTGATCTTGCCGATTCCGCATTTTGCTACTTCCTGAAGCTGCTCGATCTTGATTCCGTATGCATTCTGGACATTCCCGCCAAGGTCATTGATCTCCTTGACGATGTACTGGGGAACGGTG
>CAKQTF010000087.1 GCA_934276695.1 uncultured Spirochaetales bacterium | reverse complement strand
AGCTATGGCTATCCTGTCAGGGAACCGATTGGACAGGTCACATTTGCCTACGGTGGCAAGGCTCCATTCATGGCTGCCACTATTGTCAAGGCTAAAGGCGATGATGCCAGTGTTGCTATTGCTGGCGATAAGGTCATCATCAAGAGCCACATAGGAGAGTGGACCATTACCAAGAAAGGAGTGGAAAAGGCATGAGATTCGGACTCTGTACAGATATCAGGAACGTCAGGGAAGTGCAGGAAGCAGGCTTTGACTACATCGAAGGAAAGCTGAACCAGTTTGCTCTCTGGTCAGAAGAAGAGTTCGATGCTGCATTGAAGCTCTTCTCTGAATGCTCAATCAGAATGGAAAGAGCCTCACTGCTTCTTCCTAAGACAATGGTAGTCATAGGAGACAGATACAATGAGGAAGAGCTTCTGTCTTATCTGGATGTGGCATTTGCACGTATGGATGCACTTGGCTGCAAGCTTGTTGTCTTTGGCTCAGGCAAAAGCCGCATTGTGCCTGAAGGCATGAACTGGCAGGAGAGCTTTCTTTTCCTGGTAAAGGTAACGAAGCTGATCGGTGAAGCAGCAATGAAGCATGGAATATCCATTGCTATTGAGCCGCTTAACAGGAGTGAGACAAATCTGATTAACACGCTATGCGAGGGTGCTGCCTTGCAGGCTGCTGTCGGAATGGATAATGTAGGGCTTCTTGCAGATGCTTTCCATATGAGGAAGGAGGAAGAGGACATGACCCGCATCATCCGCTGTTCTCCTCTGCTCCATACACACATTGCGGTAAAGGACGGGCGTGGATATCCAACAGCTGAGTGTGATGAGGTGAGTGAGTTCTTCCAGATGCTGAAGGCTGCAGGATATGACGGTACTATGTCGATTGAAGGAAAAAGCGATGACTGGAAGGCTGACTCTGTGAAAGCTCTTCGTGTCATGAGAGCCTATGATGAGGCCTAAGGAGAGTATTATGGAAAAGGTAAGAATCGGAATAATCGGTTTTGGACATATGGGAAACCAGCACTCAACTGCACTCCTTGCAGATAAGGTGCCAAATGCAAGATTGGCTGCTATTGCGGATATTGATCCCAAGAAGCTGGATAAGGCAAGAGCTCTTGCAGGCGATAAGGTTGCCTATTTCAATACTGCGGAAGAGCTGATGGACTCAGGCCTTGTGGATGCTGTAATCCCTACTTGCCCGCACTACTATCATCCTGTGTATGGTGTCTATGCATTAGAGCATGGCCTTAACTATCTCTGCGAGAAGCCTGCAGGTGTTTACACAAATGCTGTTAAGAGAATGAACGAGGCAGCTGAGAAGTCCGGCAAGGTCTTCGGCGTTATGTTCAATCAGAGGACTAATCCTCTCTATCAGAAGGCCAGGGACCTGGTCCAGAGCGGGGAGGTTGGCCGTATCCTGCATTGCCATTGGCTGATCTCATCCTGGTTCCGTCCTCAGTCCTACTATGATAACTCTGACTGGCGTGCAACCTGGAGAGGTGAGGGCGGTGGCCTTCTTATGAATCAGAACCCGCATAACCTGGATCTATGGCAGTGGATCTGCGGTATGCCAAGCCGTGTTAAGTCTGATGTATACTATGGAAAATACCGCAATATTGAAGTTGAGGATGATGTCTATGCACTCATGGAATATCCAGATGGGCATATCGGCACATACATCACTACAATCGCTGATGAGCCAGGCACAAACCGCCTGGAGATCTCAGGTACCCGCGGTAAGCTTGTCGTTGAGAATGATACCATAACTTTCTGGCGCTGTAGAGAAGACACAGATGACTTCCAGAAGAGGTTCAAGGGAGAGATCGGACATCCGGAGATCTGGAAGTGCGAGATCCCTGTCAAGGGGACATATACATCCCACTGTGGCATCATAAAGAATTTCTGTGATGCAATCCAGAAGGGGACTCCGCTGCTTGCTCCTGGCAGTGACGGCATCAAGAGCCTTGAGATAATCAATGCAATCTTCCTTTCATCCTGGACAGGAGGTGGCTGGGTTGATCTCCCGATTGATGCTGATAAGTATGAAGAGCTGCTTAAGGAAAAGTGCGGTGGTTCATTTCCTTGCTGAGGGAAATGAGAGAGAATTGTAGTATATGGTGAAAAAGGCACATAGTTTCAAGAGAAGGACAGTTACCCGATGGATGCTGTCCTATCTGCTCTCAATCATGATCCCTCTTTTTATGGTCTTGGTTACGGCTCTTGTCACGCTCTATGTGAACTCTTCATCAATTACATATTCCAACACCATCGCTGCTTCCTATGTACAGCGGGCATTCTTTGATGTGCTGAATAGAATCAATGAGATCAAGGCTGAGATTATTGTTGACTCGGATTTCGATGAGATCCGGTCTGCAACGCAGCTGAACCATATCTCAAGCCTTGATTTATCATATCATGCCGCTGATATCCGCCGCCTGGAGCAGACCAATACCAGCATAAATGCGCTTTTTCTTTTCTCTCCTGAAAATGACTGGTATATTTCAGATCATTCCTGGGGGAGAATCAGTGACATTGCGATGATGTCTTTTCTCCCTCTTTCCCAGAACACGATTGACCGGATGATGCGGCATGAGATCTGGGATGTCCATATCTATGATATTTCGGATTCCGATGTGCTGATCCTGCTTCCTATGACCTATATCCGGTCTTCAAATCCGAATGATCTTTCCGTTGGGGTGCTCGTTTCAAAGAAGGATCTTTTTCCGTCTGTCATAGATGACTACCATGATGTTGTCATTTACAGTGAGCGTCAGGAGAGCATCGTCTACAGCCTATCTGGCAAGTATCGCCCGGGTGATGAGGACAGCCGCTTTGCTGGAATGGAACTGGGTTCGACAGCTGAGATTGACAGCGCTATCGCTTCCGTAGGGGATGATAGGATCCTGAGCCTCAAATGCATCGTCCTCATGGACCGAAGCACATATTTCCATAACTACTATCTGCTGATTGTGGTTATTATTCTGGTGCTTATCGGCGCAGCCATCTTCGGTGCCATTCTGGCTCGGAGGATCGTCCATAGGGACTGGTCTAGATATAAAGTGGCAATGGAGGCATCCGGCGTGGATCTGGAGAAGGTTCCTCTTGGTACTGAGGATTATGCTCCGTTTGTCTCCAGTGTCTCGGATCTGAAGGCCCAGAGAGAGGAACTGAGTAATGTTATCACAAAGCAGAAGATATCCCTTGTCGAGAGTGCATTCCATAAGCTGCTTGATGGGGATACCACTGTCTCGAAGGAAACCCTCCTGGCGCTTGGGATTGAGACTGTATCTGATTCCTTCTGTGTCATCATCGCTTCTTCCTCATTCCATGATGCAGAATCATACATCAGGGAATGCTGCCCTGATTCTCTGATTGTTCTGATCCATTCCGATTATGGCGAGACCTTTATCATAAATCCACGCCAGGCTGATGATGGATTCATTCAGAAAACTTCCAGCAGGATTCCCGAGGATAATGTGCTGGAGTATTTCTCGATCTCCATGATGCACCGCGGTCTTGAATCGATCAGGGACTGTTATCTTGAAGCTATCAGCGTGCATGAATATCAGAAGGATCATGGGATCAGCTGCCTTTCCTATGCAGAGCTGCTTCAGACAACTAGGCAGAATACATACCAGTTCACGCTGGAGGAGAATGTGATGCTGCAGAAGGCATTGAAGGAAGGTGACAGCGGGAAGGCCAAGGCCCTGGTGAATAAGGTCATCGACCGGAATCGTGAGAATGGGGTATCCCCGAAGACACTGCGTTTCCTTCTTTTCAGCATCAGTGGGACCATAATCCGGACAATCAACAGCCTCGATGAGCGCTATAGTGAGGTACTTCCTGAAATCAACTTCCCTCCGATACTCCAGTCCCAGAATTTCCAGAAGTCCCTTTCTGGAGTTATGGAGATCATAGATACAATCTGCTATGGAATCCAGGCTGTCAGCACGCCCTGTGCTGATGCCTCCTCGGAGTCCTATCAGGTCTATCTTAAGGTATTGGACTATATACACGAGAACTATGGGAACACTATGATGAATGTATCGGCGATTGCCGATAGCTTTGGTATTTCGATTGCTTATCTCTCAAGGATTTTCAAGAAATATCATGGTATAAATATTTCAGAGTTCATCACGAACTATAGACTGGACCGTGCAAAGGAACTCCTTGCAGAGGAAAAGCTGGTCGGAGAAGTAGTCGACGAATGTGGCTTTGGAAGCCTTAGAACCTTCCTTCGTGTCTTTAAGACAGTGGAGGGTATTACACCAGGACAGTATAAGCTATCTGTCTTAAAGGAGAGTTGAATGCTGAAGAGTGCAGTTATTGGCTGCGGTGCCGTTTCAAGAAACCATGGCAAGGCTTTGCAGAACAATGCCTATACGACGCTGGAATACTGTGTCGATATCGATCTGGCGAAGGCAGAGACATTTGCAGCAACCTATGGAGGTGTCCCTCTTACTGATTATAGGGACCTCTACGGAAAGGATATCGATGTTGTCCACGTGATCACGCCACATAACACACATCCGCAGATTGTCATGGATCTTCTGGATCATGGTTTCCACGTATTCTGTGAGAAGCCTCTTGCGATAACACCGAATGAAGCGAAGCAGATGATTAAAAAGAGCGAGGAGACAGGTAAGAGGCTTGGAGTCTGCTTTCAGAACCGCCTCAATAAAGCAACGGTTGAAGCTAAGGAGATCCTGGAAAGCGGCAGGTATGGCAGAATCCTCAGTGGCATGGCTCTTGTTACCTGGTATAGGAATGGCAAGTACTACAGTGAGTCTCCATGGCGTGGTAAGTACAGCGGTGAAGGTGGAGGATGCATCATCAACCAGTCAATACATACCCTGGACCTGGTGGATTATCTGACTGGAGGTGTTGAGGCCCTGGCTGGCTTTGATGGGAAACTCCGTGATACTGCGGACTACGAGGTAGAGGATACTGCTATGGCTCTGATGAAGCTGAAGTGCGGAGCAGAGATTGTAGCATTCTGCACTAACTGCTACCTGGGGTCGAAGGTCTGCGATGTGGAGCTTAGGCTTGAGCATGCTGTTATGACAGTGCGTCAGTCTGGGCTGACTATTGTGGAGGAGGATGGCAATACCATATTCCATCCTGCAGAGGTGCTGACCGGGGAAAAGTCTGAGTGGGGTGTAAGCCACGGACTGCTGATCAATGAATTCTACAGATCTCTGGTGGACGGGACTCCGTTTATCGCAGATTGTCATACAGGGCTTGCTGCTGTGTCGATTGTTAATGCCATCCAGCATAGCAAGGGCCGTTACATAAAGATTGAAAGGTGAGGGAGGAAGTGACAATGGTTACTATTTCTGTTAAGGAAGCAAAAGAGAAGATCACAAAGATCTTCATGAATGTCGGGGTCAATGAGGAAGAGGCTCAGATTATTGCAGACATGGTTGTTGAGGCAGACCAGAGGGGCGTGAACTCTCATGGTATTCTCTGT
>CAKQTF010000086.1 GCA_934276695.1 uncultured Spirochaetales bacterium | reverse complement strand
CGGCTATATGTGGTCAATCGGATCGGGCGCAGAGAATCCTGAAGGTGCTAAGGCTTTCATCAGCTGGGCACTCCAGCCTGAGATGCAGGGCCAGATCTGCAGAGGCCTTCCTGCTGATTCAAGGGCTTATGACTATGCTCCGTACAATGTTCCGGAATATGATATGTTCCGCGAGCAGATTGCAAAGGCAGAGTATCCAGTGCCTCTTACAAGTGTTCTCACTCAGGTATTTGATACATGGAACAGGACTTATGCAAGATGCATGATGGGCGAGCTTACACCAGAAGAGGCTTGCCAGATCGGATACAAGGAAGTCCAGGCTGTCCTTGATACCATCAACAAATAACTGAAATCAAAACTGTGTCCTGCTTCCGGGCAGGACACTTATCGAGGTAATATGAAAAAGACTCCAGGCCAGAAGGTGCTGCCATATCTGCTGATTGCTCCTGCATTCATAATGATCGGTGTATTCCTTCTTTATCCTATGATTTACAATGTCGTGCTGAGTTTCTTCAACTACAGTCTGGCTTCTGTCTCACGTCCTTTCGTAGGATTTGCGAACTACCAGAAGATGTTTCATGAGACAAGGATGTGGCAGGCTGTTGCCAGAACCGGCATCTGGACAGTGACGAATCTCATTGTTGCTATCTTCATTGGCGTCGGATCTGCTTTCCTGCTGTTCTCCGGCTTTAAAGGCAGCAGCATCCTGAAGTCCTTCATTCTGATCCCATGGATTCTGCCTTCCGTAATAACAGGCTATATCTTCTCGCTTATGATGAATGAGAAAGCGGGAATCATAACATGGCTTCTGCGCTCTACGCACCTTGTAAGCCAGAACTTCTCATTCTTTGATAACGGGCCGCTTTCAATGCTTGCCGCAATATCTGCAAACGTATGGCGTGCATTCCCGTTCTTCACCCTTATGATCTATGCAAAACTCTGCACGATCCCGACAGACCAGGTCGAGGCTGCAAAGCTTGAAGGTGCAAACGGATTGCAGTTCTTCCGTTACATCTACCTTCCGTTCATAAGGGATGTGCTGGCATCCTGCGTGTTCCTCTGCTTCATATGGACATTCAATGCATATGACATCATGAAGGTCATGACAAACGGAGGCCCGGCTGATATGACAACGACAATGTCTATTCTCATCCAGAGAGAGGCTTTCTCTTATTTCTCTCTATCGAATGCATCGACAATGAGCGTCATTGCCTTTGTGATAATGCTTTCAGTGATCATTGTTTTCAAGACATTAGCAAGAGTATGGAGGAAGAGAAATGAGCAGTAAGCCATCAAACCGCTCGCTGGGAGCGAATATACTTATATACCTATGTGCTGTTCTGATGTTCATAATCATCATTTTCCCGTTTTACTGGATCATATGCACATCATTCAAGGAGACTCTGGATATCTATGTGATCCCTCCTGAGTTCTTCCCTAAGCACTTCAATTTCTCGAACTACATAACAGCGTTCTCACGCTACAATGTGCTCTCATATTTTGCAAACAGCCTGAAGGTCACGATATCAACAGTGGTGCTGACAACAGTGATTGGCTCACTTGCCGCTTTTGCATTCACACGGCTTGAATTCAGAGGATCAAAGCTCTTCAGACAGTTCCTTGGTATAACACAGATGTTCCCTGTCGTAGTGCTTCTGGTTCCTCTCTTCATATTCTGTACGAAGATGGGGATGTACAATAAGCTGACATCACTTGTGCTTCCTTATATTGCGCTTCAGCTTCCGGTGTCGATCATACTTCAGTCTGGATATTACAAGGATGTCCCAGTTGCTCTTGAGGAGGCTGCAAGGCTCGATGGATGCTCAACAATGCAGATGCTCTTCAGGATCTTCCTGCCGCTTGTCACTCCTGGCATTGTCGCAACAGGCGTATATACATTCATCCAGGTATGGCAGGAATTCCTCATTGCATCATCACTGATCACGAAGAAGGTCTCATATACTCTCACAGTCGGGCTTACGACATTCAAGGGCGATGAGATGACTGACTGGGGCAGCCTGATGGCAACAAGCGTTCTGATTGCTGTGCCTGCTCTTGTCCTCTTCAATCTGTCCCAGGAATTCTTCATCAACAAGGTCGCAGGGAGTGTCAAGGAATAATGATCGGAACAGTGACACTCAATCCCTGCATAGATAGGACAGTTGTGATTCCTTCTCTTGCTGTCGGCGATATGAACAGGATGACATCATCAAGACGCGACGCATCAGGAAAGGGAATCAATGTCTCGATTGCGCTTTCTGATCTTGGAACAGCAGTCAGAAGCTGCGGCTTCATATTTGAGGATGGCAGGGATTTCCTCATCTCCTCCCTCAGAAGAAAGGGAATAGAGATGGAAGGGATCACAGTGCAGGGCGCTCTTAGGGAGAATATAAAGATCCTGGATGAGAAGAGCAGGCTGACAACAGAGATCAATCAGAGCGGTGAATATGTATCTGAGGATAAATGGGAAGCCTTTATTGATTTCTTCAGGCAATTCGTGGATGGACTAGATCTTCTTGTGCTCTCAGGAAGCGTTCCGCCGGGAATACCGAAGTCTGCATATAAGGATCTGATGGGAATCGCTTCAGAAAGCGGTGTCCCTGTGTTCCTGGATGCAGAAGGGGAGCTTCTTCTTGAAGGCCTAGAGGAGCGGCCGCTTATGATCAAGCCGAATCTCTATGAGCTCAGGCGCACATTCGGATGCTCTGCAGATTCCCCTGAGGCTGTCATCAAGGAGGCTGAGCTGATCCGGAAGCGCTATGGGGTCGAGTATGCATTCGTATCCCTTGGAAGCCTTGGTGCAGTTCTTTCATGTGGGGATGGCGCATATATAGCGGATCCGCTCAGAGTGGATGTCCGCTCAGCGCAGGGAGCCGGGGATGCATTTGTTGCAGGAGTATCAAAGGCATATGCTGATGGCCTTGATGCCATCGGTATGCTTTCCTGCGGGATGGCAGCTTCCGCATCTGCGATAGAGAAGGAAGGCACTGAGATGTGTGATGCTCTCTCATTCTCTGCCCATCTTCCAACTGTAAGGATAAGGGAGGTATGATATGAGGCCGTTTCTCATTCTTTTTGCCGGTAAGGCAGGCACAGGCAAGAGCACTCTTGCTTCTGCTGTTTCTGAAGAGCTCTCCCTGCCTTATGTTGATTATGATACAGCCTGCCAGCCTTTTCTGAGTGCAATCGAGAAGAGGGCAGGACTAGGTGATGGTGATAGGTATGCTTTCTACAGGACCTGGAGAAAGGCCTCGTATGATACGGTCCTCGATATCATATCTGAGAATATAAGGCTTGGGGTTTCCATTGTTGCGTCCGCACCATTCTCAGAAGAGATAAGGGATCCTGCATTCCCAGATAAGCTCAGGCAGTCTTCAGGAAGGGATTTCAGGATCCTGCTCTGCTATATGGCACCTGATGAGGAGACTCATCTCCGCATGGTGAGGGATCGCGGATCATTCAGGGATGAGGATTTCATCTCTGACCGGAAGAGGTTCTCAGAGACACTGAAGGCTGAGATGCCAGCATGGGATCCCAGTTCTGTGATGTATCTTGATTCAGGTGTTTATGAGATTAATAAGAACTTGGTTATAACGAGAGTTAAGGCTCTCATGGAGGAATAGTACTATGGGTTTAGTAACAATGAAGTATGAGATGTTTAAGGCTATGAAAGAGGGTTATGCTGTTCCTGCTTTCAATTTCTTCAGCTTTGATAATCTTGTCGGAATCGCAAAAGGCGCAGCAGAGAAGAAGAGCCCTGTGATTGCAATGGCAACAACAAGCGGGATCAAGGTGATGGGCGAGAAGGCTGTCGTGAAGATGGCAGAAGGCATTGCCGCTGATTATGGAATCAATATGATCCTCCACCTCGACCACTGCACTGACATAGAGCTTCTCAAGAGATGCGTTGATAATGGGTTCACATCTGTCATGATAGATTCCTCGAAGAAGGAATTTGCCGATAATATGGATGATACAAGGCGTGTTGTCGAGTATGCTGCTAAATACGGTGTGAGCGTTGAGGCTGAGCTTGGACATGTCGGCGGGAAAGAGGATGACATCGTAGTTGATGATATGTCTGTCATGTTCACACAGCCGGAGAAGGCTGTTGAGTTCGTGAATGCCACAGGAATCGATGCTCTGGCTGTTGCAGTCGGCACAGTGCATGGATTCTATAAAGCAGAGCCAAAGCTTGATTTTGAGCGTATTGCTAAGATCCATGAGCTTCTTCCTAATACTCCGCTTGTACTCCATGGAGGCACCGGAGTCCCTTATGATGACTTCAGAAAGGCAATTGCAAGAGGCGTGAGGAAGATCAATGTAGGCACAGAGCTTAAGGTCCATGGCGTATTTGATACATCTGTAGCAGGCTATAATGATCCTGCATCAAAGAGCGATCCGAGGGCTGTCAGCAAGCTCGTTATTGCAAAGGTAGCATCAATAGTCGAGGAGATCATTGATGTCATGGGCTCCGAGAATAAGGCATAAGGAGTGATTATGCAGTCAGTTCTTGCCGTCAGCCTCAGTCCTACCTTCCAGAAGGTCATGATATTCGGCTCATTCCATGAAGATGAGGTGAACCGGAGCTCAAGGTACTTTGAGGCAGCATCAGGCAAAGGGATAAACGTAAGCCGCGTCCTTGGCAATCTAGGACGGCCGGCTGTGAATCTGATGCAGCTTGGAGGTCCTAGGCTTGATGAATTCAGGGCTCTTCTTGAGAATGAGGGCCTGATGTACAGATATGCTGAGGTTGATGCCGGCATACGGAGCTGCCTTACGATCATAAATGAGGAAAGGCATACATCGACAGAGCTTGTTGAGGAGGCCCAGGAGGTCGGACCTGATGCATCAGAGAGGATCTTCTCATTATTTATGGAGGAGCTTCCGGCGCATGCTGCTGTTGTGATCTCAGGGACAAAGGCAAAGGGCTTCTCTGCCGCTTTGCTTCCTTCTATGGTGAAGGAAGCAAGGATGCAGGATAAGCTTGTGGTCCTTGATATAAAAGGGGATGACCTTATGTCATCCCTGCAGTATTCACCATCTGTGATAAAGCCTAATCTCTCAGAGTTCTGCTCGACATTCTCAATCTCTGACAGCGTGATGGAGAATGAGGAGAATGAGCAGCTTAGGAAAGCTGTCTCTGATGCGATGAAATCCATATATGATGGGTATGGAATCAGCACTGTGATAACACGCGGGAAGTATGATACCTGGATTTACGGCAGTGATGGCTTTGATACTGTTGAGAACCAGAATGTCCCTGTGATCAACACGATAGGCTGCGGTGATACTCTGACAGCTGCGATGACGCATTCGCTGCTTCTTGGAAAGAGCCTGAAGGATTCAGTTGCGTTCGGCATGGCTGCTGCACTCAGGAAAGCCCAGCATCTCGAGCAGGGAATCTGATGAAGAAAGAGCCTCTGCCATGTCCGGCAAAGGCTCTTTTCTGTCCCTTTCAGGCCATCACACCATTGTGTTTCCGCCGTCGATTGTCAGTACC
>CAKQTF010000085.1 GCA_934276695.1 uncultured Spirochaetales bacterium | reverse complement strand
GAGCGGCTGTGGAAAATCGACTCTTTTATCATGTGCGGCTCTTCTCCTTTCTGTTGATTGCGGCAGGATACTTTACTGTGGAAGTGATGTATCTGGCATGAATGACAGAAGCCTTTCAGAGCTGCGGCGCAGCTCAATGGGCTTTGTATTCCAGTCCTCCCTGCTTCTTGAGGACTTCTCTGTGCTAGAGAATGTGGCAATGCCCCTTATGATAAAAGGCATAAACCGGCATGATGCATTCAGCAAAGCATCTGAATGCATTTCCCTTGTGGGACTTGATGACAGGAAATCATACAAGCCTGCAATGCTATCCGGAGGCGAGCGGCAGAGGACTGCGATTGCCAGGGCGATTGTTGGTGAGCCTGCAATCATATTCGCAGATGAGCCTACAGGCGCACTTGATGAGGATAACGCATCGCTTGTAGAGGATCTTCTGCTTTCATCGGTCCGTGAAAAAGGGCTTTCAATGCTGCTCGTTACGCATAACAGGCAGTTTGCATCAGAATGCGACAGAATGTATATGCTGAGATCCGGAGTTCTGAATGAGAATCCATGATGCTGAGACCATGTATCTGAAGCGCAAGATAGGAATAGGCAATTCATGGAGATATAAGGCCTCATCCTTTGCTCCGCTTGTCATAATAATGCTGATCACTGCAGTCCTTTCATTTTCGATTGTCTTCATATCATCAATGTCTGATGCCATAGAGAAGGCAATCATATATCTTGGCTCCGGGGCTGTATACTCAGCAGAGTATGCTGATCCAGCAGCTTACAGCGGCATATCTGATGAATGGCCTGTCAGAAGCGGAGAGGGGATAATATATGCCGAGAACGGAGAAGGTCTTGTTTATCTGAAGGGAGTCGATGCTGGGTACTTCACTAAGGAGCGGTCAGCAGTGCTTCATGTAAGAGATGGATATGAGCATTCAGAAAGGGGAATCCTCATATCAGGCACGCTTGCATCATCCCTTGGCCTCTCTTCTGGTGATAAGCTGACTCTGCTTTACTATGAAGAGGATAAGAGCAGGACACGGCCTGTGCTATTGACAGTATCTGGTGTATTTGACAGCGGGTATGCTCAGCTTGATAGATATCTTGCATTTGTTGACAGCAGTCTTATTCCTGGAAATGCTGTCGGATATGAGATATGCCTGGATAAAGGAGTGGATCCTTCATCTTTTGCATCATCTCTCCGGGCTGAAGGAATAGATGCATCCAGTTTTGATCAGCTCTACTCATCCCTCTATGGCAATGTCAGGAATTCGATATCAATCCTGTACCTGATCTTTGCGTCAGTTGCATTCCTTGCAGCATTCTTCTCGACAGATGCGGCGCATGCATATGCTGACAGGGATAGGAAGGATATCGCCGCTATGATGCTGTTAGGAGTGCCTGTCATTGTCCTCCGACGCATCTATCTCAGGATGACATTGTTTTTCATCTTCCTCTCATCTCTTTCCGGGATCCTAATAGGTGTCGTGCTCTCTTTCAGGATTCCTTCCTTGATGAGAGTTATTGCAGCTAATGATGCATCAGTACTGCAGTATTATATAACATCATTCCCGATAACTGTCCCATATGGGGCTTTATGCGTGATCATGCTTGTCATGGTTGCTGTATCAGCTGTCTCCGTATGCATCAGTCTGAGGTCTATTGAGTCAAAAGAAATCAATGGTCTTGTAAAAGGTGAATAAGAGATATAGGATATTCCAGTGAATCTTGAAGCATTTTCATTAGGTACTAGCGGCATGATGCCTCTCCCTGGCAGGTTCCTTACATCTGCACTGCTGCGGAGAGATGGGGAATTATTCTTATTTGACTGCGGAGAAGGAACGCAGGTCTCTCTGAAGATGCTTAATCTGAAATGGAAGAAGATATCTGCAATCTTCATATCGCATATGCATGCTGACCATGTGACTGGCCTTCCAGGCCTTCTTATGCTCTCAAGCCAGGTGGAGAGGGAGGATCCGCTTTATATCTATGGTCCACCGAAACTTGCTGAGTATGTGGAAGCATCAAGAAGAATCCTTGATATGTACATCAACTATGAGATAGTCGTGGTCCCAGTGACAGAAGGCGAGATATACAGAGGGGATGGATTTACTGTGAATGCATTCCCCTTGATACACACAAAGCCATGCTTTGGTTATTCGCTTGTTGAAGATCACCGGAAAGGGGAGTTCTTCCCTGAGAAGGCAATTGAGCTAGGTGTGCCTAAGGGACGTCTATGGGGAAACCTCCAGAGGGGAGAGAATGTATTGCTTGAAGATGGACGTACAGTAACAAGCAGCATGGTGATGGGAAAACCCCGTGAAGGGCGTAAGTTCAGCTATGTCACTGATTCCCTGTATTTTCCTGAGATATCTGATTATGTCCATGACAGTGATGTTCTTTTCTGTGAGGGGATGTTTGCCTCTGACCTGAAGGACAGCGCTCATGAGAAGAAGCATATGACAAGTGCGGAAGCTGCAATGATAGCCCGTGACGGGTTCTGCAGAAAACTGTGTCTTCAGCATTATTCCCCGCGTTATAGTGATAGGGAGCTTAAGGTTCTGAAGGATGAGGCCCGTGAGATCTTTCCGGACACAGTGCTTACAAAAGACAGGATGATGTTCGATATACCGCTGAAGGACTGACTGTATTCTTATCGCAATGCAGTCAGATAGAATAAATAAAATGAAAATCCCCTTCTGCTTTCTGGCTGAAGGGGATTGTTTTTCCAGTTATGATCAGAGCCTGGATGCTTCCTTAATCAGGGCATCAGCAGTGATATCACGGCCATTAAGGCTTGCTGTCCTCTTAGGCTGGATATATCTTGCTTTTGCTTCTGCTTCGCCTCTGGATACAAAAGGAAGAACTGCAAAAAGCTTCTGGCCATCCTCGAAAACCAGAGTATCCTTTCCTAGAATGCTCTTAAGGTAATCCTCATTCACCTTTTCTGAAGGCTTGAATCCTATGAGTGATAAATCATATCCATATTCACGTGCGGACTTTATCTCCTCAGCAAGCGAGCTTCTGAAATCGTAGGATTTTTCTGCATCGTTCTCGGAAAGATCCTTCTCTGCTTCCTTGATGACCTCTTTGACAGTCTCGACAGGAACCTCTTTGATAATCTCCTTTACAGTCTCGACCGGGACTTCCTTTATTACTTCCCGGACAGTCTCAACCGGTGATTCAACGGTCTTGATCACATCAACAGGAACCTTGACCTCATATGGCTCCGGAACAGTCTTGATTACTTCGACAGGGCGTTCAACCTCACGGATCACAACCTTCTCTTCTGCTTCTGCCCTTATCTCCCTTACGACTTCGACAGGAACTTCCTTGATCACCTCGACCGGGACTTCCTTAATGACTTCCTTGATTGTCTCAACTTCAACTGGAACAGTCTTCTCAACTTCGACAGGAACTTCCTTGATCACCTCGACCGGGACTTCCTTTATTACTTCTCTGACAGTCTCAACAGGGACTTCCTTTATGATTTCCCTGATCTCCGGCTGTGCTGGCGCCTTATAATCAAGCGGGTCACCGTTTACACGGCCTCTGGCATTAGGATCATCCATAGGAGGCGTGTACAGGGATGAATCATACGCATTAGGAGCAAGCTTATCTATTGTATCCTTATAGTCATCATCATTTTTCTTTCCGATCAGGATTGCAATCTCTATCAGTACGAGCCCGACAAGAATCGGGAAGATCTTAGTCAGTACAGAATAGATCATCTCTTCAGTGATGTTGTAGGCAGGAGCAATCAGCTGAACGAAAACAAGCGTGAATGCTGCAAGAATAATCAATGAAATAATAATGCTGGTAACAACAAGCTTCCAGGTCTTAGAAGGTTTGGCCATTACTTCCTCCATCGATAGTAAATATACATCGATGATGCTATTATATCAAAAGTAGCAGTATGTTTACAAGAAAGAAAAAAGCATTGATTATCTCAATCTATATCATATCATTTTTCCTGATTTTCTCTGTATGGGGAGAGAATGGACTGCTGTCAAGGAAGATGCTCAGGGATGAGCATGTAATGCTTCAGGAAAAAGAAGAGATGAAGAAGGCTGATATAAGCATGCTTAGGTCAGAGCTGGATAATGAGATGAATGTCAGAGGCCAGGCAGATGGAGAACTGGTCTTCAGCTTTTCAGATGATCCTATGCGCCAGGCAGAAGGCAATACTGCGTTACCTGACAGTACTGGACTGCATACGCTGTCAGCCTTTGCTGTTTTCCTGCTTTCCTTCATTCCTTCTTCCGCTGCTATCGTTGTGCTTGCTTTGATTGATGTGTTTGGAGGGCGAAAGAAGAGATGAAAGCTTCAATAATCGATTATGATCTGGATCATGCCAAGGAAGTAGGTCTTAGGCTTAGAAGAGGCGAGGTTGGCATCCTGCCGACAGATACGATTTATGGGATATCAGCTGCTGTCGGGGAAGAGGGGGCTGAACGCATATTCCAGATGAAGAACCGGCCGGAGTCAAAGCACCTGATTGTGCTCATGACGATGTCTCAGCTTACTGAAAGCCATCTGCATATCCCCTCAGGTCTGGCTGAAAGGTGGCCAGCTCCTTTCACAGCCATTCTGAGGAGCTGCGATGATTGCAGCACTGTTGCTGTGAGGATTCCTGATGATGATTTTCTTCTGTCCGTGATGGAGCATTCGGGTCCGATATACTCCACCAGTGCGAACCTTTCAGGATTTCCTGCTCTGAATGATTTTGACGGGATTGTCAGGACTTTCGGAGAGAGTGCGGATTTCATAGTCCGGAGCAGTGGACGGGCTGGTGTATCATCAACGCTAATTGATGCAACAAAAGAGCCCTACACTGTGATAAGGCAGGGCTCATATCATTTCTGATCAGTCGTTTGTTATACGCCGGGCTTCCATATAGTACCGCTTTTCGTTTGCATGTCCGATGGAGAATGTCTTTCTCGGATATGCTCCGTCTTTCATCATGTCTGCAAAGAATCTCTCCTTTGATACATCCGGAAGAATCAGTCCTATATTGCCTTTTTCGTTGCCAAGCCGGAGTGTTACATCTACACCGTGGATATAATCAACAGATCCAAGGCCTTCTTTCAGCATATCATCAATCACAAGCTGTATTGTGCCAGCTGCGATCTGCTTCTCGCCTCCATTGACAGTATAGAGGAAGAGCCTGTTATCAAGTGCAAGCCCGAAGTGCTGCCCAGGCTCATTTATCTTTCTGAGAAGACTGTCCTTGTCGGCAATCTCCTCTGCTGTGAATGAGCTGCATGTCTTTGCAAGAAGCTTGTCAAAGTCATCTTTCTTGAGGCTGAAGAATACCCTGTGTATTGGCTCGAACTGCAAGCCTTCATCATATATGTTCTCAAGCTCAACGAGTGCATACCTTGCAGGATGGTTTTTCCTCTCTTCCTCTGTAAGGCCTTTCTTGATGTCTTCCCAGCATGCCTTTGCTGTTGCAAGGCTATGGTTTCCGTCTCCCATTGCAAATAGAAGCGGATTAGACGGATCGAGCTCACTGTACAATGT
>CAKQTF010000084.1 GCA_934276695.1 uncultured Spirochaetales bacterium | reverse complement strand
ATTGAAACCAGCAGAGGCAGAATCGACGCAGTTCTGAAAACATCAGAGAATATCTACATAATAGAATTCAAGTACAACAAAACAGCAGATGAGGCCATGAGACAGATTCATGATACTGGCTACTATGAGCCATATATTGCATCCAGTGATAAAAAGGCCATACACCTTATCGGTATTAGCTTCTCATCAGATATGCGCAACATAAGCGACTGGAAAGAAGAGATTTTATAAGCCTATCTCTTCTGATCTAAAATCAGTATGCGCCACATATTAGAAATCTTATATATTCATAATCCACTGCAAGACTCTAGCCTATTGATAATATTACTCCCAGTAAGAAAGACAGCAGAGAAAACGCGTTCATAATGTCTTTAGAATAATCCAGATTCCATTATTTGTTTTTCCAGAAGATGTTAATATCTCTTTTTGCTTTAAATCAGCAATATCACGTTTTATCGTTTTTTCAGAAACGCTTAACATTTCTGCAAGTTCTTTAATTGTAACTGAATTATCCTTAATTTGTGCCAGGATATTCTTCTGTCTTTTGCTTAAGTTAGGGACATTAGGGACATTAGGGACATTAGGGACATTAGGGACATTAGGGACATTGGGGACATTGGGGACATTGGGGACATTCTGCATTTTTTCATAATCAATATGCATATATCTATTTTTAAGTATATGCTTTTATCCAAGTAAAAGGTTTCTGAAGAATTGCTCCAGATATCCAGAATTCTCAGAGCAACCATCACGAAAAGGACGCAAATGCCAAAGTATGTGGATTTGCCTAGAATGCGACAGGAAATACTCTCAAGAAGATGCAGCCTAGCACATTTAATATTAAAACTATAATCTGAAAGAAATAACTCTCATATTGGATTCATACCCAATATGAGAGCTCCTTTCAAAACAAGATAACCTTAGGTGCAGAATAAGTATTCTACACCATCTTCATTGCGTCTTCGACAGATGCACCATCATGCACGATTGCATTGATCGCAGCACATACAGCAGCAATATTCGGCTGTCTTACAATGTTTCTTCCCATTATGATGCCTGCAGAACCCGCACTGATCGCATCATGTATATTAGTGAAGATCTCCTCAAGTGACTTTGCCTTAGAGCCTCCGAGGACAAGCACAGGAACATAGCAGTTCTCTGTGACTTTCCTGAATTCACTGCCTCCGACGAATTCTGCCTTGATGAAGTCGGCCCCAAAATCTGCTCCCTGTCTGCATGCAAATGACATCAGATCAACAGTCCTCGTATCTATGCCTTCCGGTCTCTCAAAGCCATAAGGAAGCATTTCAGCACCGACAGGAAGATTGAAGCGCTCAGCATCCGCTGCAAGTCCTGCAAGGTATTTCAGAGTATGCTCATTAGTCTGTGATCCAGGATAGCCCATGCATAAAAGCGCATCTGCACCTACCCTCACAGCATCTTCAGCAGAATACAGGCAATCCATCTCTGCCATAGGCTTTCTGAGTGCGGATATCCCGCCATCAGCCCTTAGTATGATTCCTGAATTGCCGAACTCCTTCTGGAAATTCTTTACAATCCCGTATGTGGTCAGAAAGCCATCAGCACCTCCAGCAACAGCCTCTGAGATAATCTTCCCTGGATCTGCCAGATCCGGAGATGGCATCATAGCAGAATGGTCCATTGCAAGGATGAAGGCCTTACCATCCTTCCTGAATATATTGTTCATGCGTCTCTTCATTTCCTACCTTCCTTTGCCTTAACGGCTTCATCATAATATGAAAGCAGCACATCGCCGACTCTGAGTGAATACTCAATCATCATCCCCTTCAGTTCCTGAGGATAGAATCTTCCCCATTCCTGGATCTCATATGTGAGCTCTCCCTTAAAGTCTATATCAGCAAGCCCCGCCATTGCCTCCTTCCAGTCTATGTTGCCATGGAATGGAAGCAGATGCTCATCAGAGAGCCCCTTATTATCCTGCACATGCACAGCCTTAAGCCTGCTGCCTAGGATATTCAGGTTCTTCCTATGGAAGCCTCCTACAAGATTTGCATGACCGAAATCATAGCATGCACCGACATGCTCAGGATCATTGAATGCATCGATCAGGCTGCACTGCTCATATACTGATGAGCAGAATATGTGCTGGTAAGGTGCGCTCTTATACTCGAAATCATTCTCCAGTGCGATTCCTATGCCATTCTCACGGGCTGTCTGCACATGCTTTGAATAGTATTCGAGATTTCTTTCAAGAGAGACAGACATATCAGGACCGGCGCTGTACACAGTCCCTGGATGTGTGACTGTCCACCTGATCCCGAGCTCAGCAGATGCAATGATGGATCTTCTGATAAGCTCCTCCATTATCTTCACCTTCCCCTCATCATTATTGCCAGAGAAGATATCATAATAAGGCAGGTGGGACTGGGTGTATTCCACACCAAGCCTCTTACCTGCCTCTGCAAGCTCTTTCACATAATCCATCCAGTCATCATCTCTCATCCTTGACTCAGGATTCATGCATTCACAGAAATTGATATCCAGGTACTTATAGCCTGCCTTAGCGCATTCCTCAATGCAGAAGAGCATAGGATATCTCTTCCTGCCTTCTGAGAATGCTGCGATATTGGTTGATGTTGATAGATTCATTCAGTAACCTCTGCCACAGCACCATCATGATGCCGTGGTCTGCTATTTTACATATTGTTCCTTGCGTACTGGTCAAGCAGTGTCTGAAGGTTATCAGAGATTGCCTTGACAGCGCTGTCAACAGACATGTTGTTCTTAAGCATATCAGATACCCCGTTCATGATTCCATAATAGAAATCAGCAGACGGTCCTACAGTCACGCTTCTCATTGATGCAGGTGTCTTATCAAGCTGGTCAGGACCTACAGCATACATAGTGTTGTCATTCAGGAGCTTCTGATAAGCCTCAGTCTCAACAGCTGCCTTACATGAAGGAATGTATCCAGTTCCAATAGCAAAGTCTGTCTGGACATCCTTTCCTGTCAGGTATTTGATGAATTCCCATGTAGCTCTCTTCCTAAGGGCATCACCTGAGTCAAACATGACAAGGCATGAGCCTGCTACAGTCGCGCCATAAGAAGCAGAATCATTCACACGCAGGAATGTGCTTGCGCCGACTTCGAACTTACCGCCGACCTTCTCAATTATTGCTGTGACATTAGATGAGGAGTTAGTCACGATTGCAACCTCGCCATTGATGAACTGGTTCACAGAAAGACTCTGGTTTGCAACAGCACCTGCATCATACATTGCCTTCCATTCTGTAAGGAATGTCTTAAGTGCGCCATTGTCCACACATGCGAGCTTAGTTGCTGTTGAATCAGCACCATTGCTGTTGTTCACCACATAGCTGCCGATCTGACCAAGCCAGTTTGCAAGTGTCGGGGTATTAGGGACAGTGCCATATGCTGCAGCTGTTATCCCAGCTGCTTCCATATCCTTCCTGAGCTTTATGACATCAGCAAATGTATCCGGGCAGTGATCCCATCCAGCAGCCTTAAGCATATCTGCATTATAGAATGTGATTGTAGTTGATGATGCAAAAGGAAGACCAAGCTGAGCGCCCTGGAACTGCCAGTTGCCAAGAGCTGCGTTCATATAATCAGCTCTGATATCATCATTGAACTCCTTTATTGCAGAATCCACAGTGAAAGCCTTTCCTGAATTGTAGTAGTCGACCTTGCCTGTAGCATCAAGCTGCATTATATCAGGGAGCTCCTTATAGTTCTCTGCTGATATGATTGTCTTCATAAGCGTTGTAGCATCTGAATACTGTCCCTGGTACACTGCATTGACAGTGATCTTATACGGGTTTGTCTCATTGAACTCCTTAATGTATTTGTCCATTAACACACCTGCATCATCAGAAGCACAGTGCCAGAAGTTTATCGTGACTGGCTGTGATCCGAACTCAGCAGAAGAAGATACTGCTGCCTTCTCAGCAGAACCGTTTGCAAATACTGCTGACAGGATCAATACTGACAGCGCCAATGCAGAAACTATTCTTTTCATAATATGTCCTCCTATTTGGCATTCCAAATAACTGGTTCCTAAAAATCATCCCACAAGGGATCCTTCCATTCCGCCCTTCCTCATATTGCGCCTCATCATCAAAAACAGCACAAGAGAAGGAATCAGAGATATGCATACACCTGCAAGGACAAGCTGGTAATTCTCATCCTCCCAGGAGTTGAGCTTTGTGATCCCGACCATTATCGTACGCATATCAGGGGATGATGCTGTTATTATCAGAGGCCAGAGATATGCATTCCATAGATTAATGAAGCTCTGAACGAACAGTGTTGTCAGAACAGGGCGGCAGATCGGAAGCAGGACTCTCCACATGTACCAGAAATCACCGTATCCATCTATCTGGGAGGCCTCTCTCATATCCTTCGGCACTGACTTGAAGCGCTGGCGGAGCATGAACATCTGCGATGCTGATACGAATGACACAGCCATCACACCAAGATAAGTATTGAGAAGATGAAGCTTTGAGATTGTGAGGTAGTTAGTGGAAAGAAGCACGTCACCAGGGATCATCATCGTACCGAGGATCAGGAAGAAAACTGCATTCTTTCCCCTGAAATCATAATAAGTGAAGCAGTAAGCCGCAAGAATGGATATGATTAGCCTTATCGATGTCCCGAAGAAGGCAATGATCAGAGAGTTCACTGTATAGCGCAGCAGATTGCCTTTGGCAAGTGCTTCCCTGAAATTATCAAGATTGGAGAAGCTCTCAGGAAACAGACCCGGGGTCAGGAATTCCGATGGCGTCTTGAATGCTCCGCAGACACAGTAGATGACTGGGAATATTATTACAAGCCCTATTGCTATTGCTATTACGGATACAACTGTATCCTCTATTAAAGACCTAGTCTTGCGTTTCATCATTGGTAATGGACCTTTTTCTTTTCGAATACGAACGAGAGGATTGTGAAGCCAAGCGTAAGGGCAAATGCTGTTAAGCTAAGCACAGCAGCAAGGCCATAGTCAGAGCTTGAGAATCCTGACTGGTACATCATGCTCATCAGAGTATTTGTAGCTCCGGATTCTGCACTTATGCCCATTATTATGATCATAGGAGCTGATGTCATCATCGACAGGACAAGATTTGTACAGAACACATAGAATATCGTAGGAGAGATCAGCGGGATCTGAACGCAGAAGATACGCCTCCAGATGCTTATCCCATCCACGCGTGTCGCTTCCATTATATGCTTCGGGATTCCCCTGAGTGCCGACAGCATCAGCAGGAAGTCAAAGCCTATCCCCATCCACACAGTGAGCATTATGCATGATGCCAGTGCTGTCTCTGTGCTTTCGAACCATCCGCATTTTATCCCGAAGAAGCTGTTGATGAACCCAACGCTAGGGCTGAGCATCGACTTGAATATCATACACGCTGCTGACATGGATACTGACATCGGCAGTGTGAAGAGAGTCTCATAGACACCGCTCAGCCTTCTCTTCTTATCTGCAAGAAGCGCAAGTGAAAGCGTGATCAGAAGCGTTATAGGC
>CAKQTF010000083.1 GCA_934276695.1 uncultured Spirochaetales bacterium | reverse complement strand
GTATACAGTTTCATGGACAATCTGAACTGGGCAGGATTCTATGTTTATGACGGGGAGATGCTCGTGCTGGGGCCTTTTCAGGGTGAGCCTGCATGCTCTGAGATAAGCATTGGCAGAGGAGTGTGTGGGACTGCTGCATCAGAGATGAAGACGCAGATTGTCCCTGATGTGAGGATGTTTCCTGGACATATCGCATGCTCATCTGCATCAAGAAGCGAGCTTGTTGTTCCCATAATTGCCGGTGGGTCACTTTATGGCGTGATTGATCTCGATAGCCCGGAGACTGGGCGTTTCAGCAAGGAAGATGCAGCCTTCATTGCAAAGATTGCATCCCTGGTGGCCTCTCTCACTTGAATTGCATTATCAAATTGATTATCCTTTCAGTAACAGCATTGACGAAGACGAGTAATCTCTGATTCTGCCTCTGAGAGGATGTCCATTCTTCTGGATGGGTGAGAGACATCTGGGGATAGGGGATGAAAACCACTTCCGAGCTGCATGCCTCAAAGGAGACGAGTATGGCATGCCGAGACCTCTCGTAAAAGGATCAATGAGCGTCCCTCTGATATAAGTGGGGAAGCAAGGTGGAACCGCGGAGCCTTTACAGCTTCGTCCTTGCATATACTGTGTAAGGATGAAACTGTAAAGGTTTTTTATTTATAAGGAGAATATGATGGCTAAGGAAATTAATCTTGATATGCTTAGACATTCAATGGCTCACGTTATGGCAGAGGCTGTGCTGGAGCTCTTCCCGGAGGCACAGATTGCTATCGGACCTTCAATTGAGAACGGATTCTATTATGATTTCGATCTTCCAAGAGCTCTGACAGAAGATGACCTCAGTGCGATAACAGAGCATATGAAGGCAATAATCAAGCAGGGGAAGCCTTTCGTCAGAAAGGAAGTGACCAGAGCTGAAGCTGCTGAGATGTTCAAGAATCAGAAATACAAGCTTGAGCTTCTTGATGCAATCCCAGAAGGTGAGACAGTCACTGTATACAATCAGGGAGCATTCACCGATCTCTGCAGAGGACCGCATGTGGAGTCAACAAAGGATCTCTGTGCAGAGGGCTTCAAGCTCCTGAACATCGCAGGAGCATACTGGAGGGGAAAGGAAACCAATCCTATGCTGACAAGGATATATGGAACAGCATGGGCTACTCCTAAGGATCTTCGCCTGTATCTTGACCATCTTGCAGATATAGAGAAGAGAGACCATAGAAAGCTCGGCAAGGAGCTTGATCTCTTCTCGCTCCATGAAGAGGCTGGCCCAGGCCTTGTGTACTGGCATCCAAGGGGAGCCAGAGTCAGGCAGATCATCGAGGACTTCTGGAGAAAGGAGCATTACGAGAATGGCTATGAGATGGTTTACACTCCTCATGTCGGCAAGAGCTGGCTGTGGGAGACATCAGGCCATCTCGGATTCTATAAGGATTCAATGTATCCTCCGATGGTGATGGATAAGGCTGATTATTATGTGAAGCCTATGAACTGCCCGTTCCATATAATGATCTATCAGAACGGAAAGAAGAGCTATAGGGATCTTCCATGCCGCTGGGCAGAGCTTGGCACTGTCTACAGATACGAGAAGGCCGGTGCGCTTCATGGGCTTATGAGAGTCAGGGGATTCACTCAGGATGATGCGCATCTGTTCGTCACACCTGAGCAGATGGACAGTGAGATAATGGAAGTCCTGAGATTCTCTCTCCATATGCTACATTCATTCGGATTCCAGGAAATCCATGCATACATCTCAACCAGGCCTGAGAAGTCAGTCGGTGAAAAGGAGAAGTGGGATGCTGCTACTGAAGCCCTGAAGAAGGCTGTTGAGAAGGAAGGCCTCTCATATGATATCGATGAAGGCGGCGGAGCTTTCTATGGACCGAAGATTGACCTTAAGATCAAGGACGCAATCGGACGTGAATGGCAGCTTTCGACAGTCCAGTTCGATTTCAACCTGCCAGAGCGCTTCGGAATGACATTCGTTGATAAGGACGGCGTGGAGAAAAGGCCTTACATGATACACAGGGCACTTCTTGGATCAATCGAGCGCTTCTTCGGTGTGCTTCTTGAGAACTATGCCGGTGCATTCCCACCATGGCTTGCTCCCGAGCAGATCAAGATCATCCCAGTCGGGGAAGTTGCATTCAGCTATGCAAAGGAGCTTGAGGGCAGGCTTAGGAAGGAAGGCTTCAGAGCTTATGCGGATCTCACAGAAGAGCGCATGAATGCAAAGATAAGGAATGCCCAGAAGCTTAAGACTCCTTATATGCTGATCATAGGCGAGAAGGAGATGGCCGGAGACACTGTTGCTATAAGATACAGAAGCGGAAAGCAGGTCAATGGCGTAAGCACATCTGATTTCATAGCAGAAGTCAAGGAGACTGTTGCTAAGAAGGAACAGATCTGATGAGGACAGAAGAGGCCCTTTCATATCTTAGGAATACAGATAGGAAGGTCTCTATGCTCTCTCATATGATTGCCGTTCTTGAGTGGGATCAGGAAACGGCAATGCCTCTTAAAGGCGCAGAGGAGAGAGGCGAGCAGATTGCATGCCTCTCTGCTCTTATCCATAATGAGAAGTGCTCTCCTCTGATTGACGAGGCAATTGAAAGGCTCCGCGGTGAGGAGCTCTCATTCTATGACAGGGCACTGCTGCGTGTATGGGGCAGGGAAGCCCGCATCTCCGGTGCTCTTTCAGAATCATTTGTCGAAAGGCTTGCTCTTGCTGAGAATTCAGCGCGCGTGAAATGGGCAGAGGCCAGGGAGAAGAGCGATTACAGGATCTTCGCACCATCACTTGCTGTTCTTGTTGACCTTGAGAAGGAGATGGCGTCCCTTATAGGGGATGGAACATACTCCGTGCTTCTTGACCTGTATGAGGAAGGCCTCGATACATCCGCTCTGGATCCTCTGTTCACAGACCTCCAGATGTCAGTGCATTCAGTCATGGATAGCATTGACCCATCAGCAGATGATGGCTTTCTGTATGCTGGATATGATGAGAAAAGGCTCCATGGATTCTGCATGGACATGATTGACAGGATAGGCTTTGACAGGGAGAGGGCTTCTGTCGGAGTGACTCTTCATCCGTTCACTTCCACGCTTGGCAGGGACGATGTGAGGATATCCACACGCTATAGTGATGCATCCCTTGCTGATCCTGTCTTCTCCATTGTGCATGAGATGGGTCATGCATTCTATGAGCTCTACTCGGCTCAGAATCCGGAGATAAGGGGGACAGGGCTTTCAGGCGGTCTCTATATGGGAATCCATGAGTCTCAGTCAAGGCTCTGGGAGAACCTCATCGGACGCAGCAGGGCATTCTGGGAGTTCTTCTATCCAGGGCTTGCTGATGCAGTGCCGGGTCTTAGGGATATATCCATTGATGAATTCATCAGGGCGATAAACAGGCCTAGGAGCTCTGCGATAAGAGTGAATGCTGATGAGCTTACATACTCTCTTCATATCATACTGCGGTATGAGGTTGAGAAGATGATGATCAATGGCAGCGTAGCCATTGATGAGATCCCGTCTCTCTGGAATGACCTGTCGCATCAGATTGTGCGGTATGATGTCAGGAATGACAGTGAGGGGGTGCTTCAGGATAGCCACTGGGCTGGCGGAAGCTTCGGGTATTTCCCATCTTATGCAATCGGGAATATCTACAGCGTTATGTTCTATGACAGGATGGTTGAGGATATCGGGGGCAGGAATGCCTTTGATTCGCTTCTTAGCCATGGAAGCTATGAGAGGATAATCTCATGGCTAAGGTGCAATATATGGGACTATGGCTCTGCCTACTCTCCGGAAGAGCTTGTCCTGAAAGTTACAGGCTCCAAAATTGACGCAAAGCCGTATAAGGAGTACCTTCTTAATAAATTTACGAGTCTGTACTGAACTGGATTTGAGGATAATAACATGAATTTACCAAATAAACTAACTGTGACAAGGCTTATTATGGTTCCTGTCTTCTTTGTTTCCTTCCTTCTGGGCTCTCTGAGCTTCAGATATGCAAGTGCTGTCAGCACTGTTCTGATGGTTATCTGCTACCTTGTTGCGGAGCTTTCTGATCTGCTCGATGGCAGGATTGCAAGGAAATACAATCTTGTGACAGACCTGGGTAAGGTCATGGATCCTTTTGCTGATACCCTTTCCCATCTGACATTCTTTGTCTGCTTCATGAAGAGCGGGTTCATGCCAGTCTGGTCTTTCATAATAATAATGTGGAGGGAATTCTCGATACTTTTCCTCAGGATGCTGATGATGAGGGCAGGCAAGGCAATGCCTGCGAACATCTGGGGCAAGAGCAAGACAGTGCTCTATGCAGTTGTGACTTTCCTTTCCATTGTATATATGGCAGCCGTTTCATTTGTACCGGCAGGTCAGTGGGTTTCTGTATATGGGATGGTGCTTTATGTCTTCTTCTCACTTGCAGCGCTTGCCTCGCTTCTGAGCTTTGTGACATATGTTAAGTCCGTTCTGGATTCCAAGGCTCTCTCAGGAATGACAAGATAATGGGAAATGGTATTCCTTTCGGTGGCTTCTCTGATTCAGAGCGGAGAAAGACGGAATTCATAATATCTGATGTTGATGATACAATCACAAGCTGCGGCAGGCTCCTTCCAGAGGCGCTTGCCGCTCTTTATTTACTGAGGGATGCAGGGAAGAGGATTGTGCTTCTGACAGGCGGTTCCGCCGGCTGGGCTGATGTCTATGCCAGGCAGTGGCCTGTCGATGCCGTGATTGCAGAATCAGGTGCGCTGATGATCTCGCTTGAGAATGGGGAAATCGTATACAGGAAGAATCCTGCCATTAATGATGATTCATATTCCAGCAAGAGGAATGCCTTCCTGTCAGGGATTCCTCAGAGAATCCTCTCATCCGACCAGTATGCCAGGCTGTACGATGTTGCAGTAGATAAAAGGCGCATCAATGATAAGCAGAAGGAGGACATAATCAGATATGCAGAGGGCGCAGGTGCATTCTTCTCTGAAAGCTCGATACATATAAACATATGGTTTGCCCCGTATGATAAGTGGGAGGGCCTTAAGTTCTTCATGTCTTCACTCTTTTCCATGGATGATGAGAAGATAAGGGAGCGCAGCATCTATCTTGGGGACGGCCTTAATGATCAGCCGCTTTTCAGACAGATTCCTCTGTCCATCGGAATGAATAGCATTGAAAAGCACAGGGCAGAGTTTACGTTTCTTCCCAGGTATATAACAGAGGCTGATGGCGGATTAGGCGTAATGGAAGTGGCTGAATCGCTTATTAAGAAGTAATTCCCATACATGCAAGGAATTAGCAGAATAAAATAAAAAAAGATAAAAAATTTTAAAATATTTGTTGACAGATTAATGGTTTTTTTGTTACTTTGTTAGGGCGCGGTTAGATGAAAGCATCTGATAGCGTGATGGTTTTTATAGATATATCAGCGAAGGGAAGAGAAGATATAGAGGCTTGTCGAGAGCTTCTGTCAATTCAGAACACGAACGGCAGAGAAATATAATAAAGAAGCCGGTTCGGGAATGAAGGCAGGATAAG
>CAKQTF010000082.1 GCA_934276695.1 uncultured Spirochaetales bacterium | reverse complement strand
GCCCTGAACAGGCTTGATGGCATCTGGAAGCTTAAGAGATAGATAGCAGTCCCTTATTCTGCTACAATGTCATCATGTCATTCTCTTTCTATCATATCAATCTGATCTTCATCATCATAATGCTGATCCCAAGCGTGATGTTCCAGGCAAGGAAGGATGCAGAGAATAAGGATGAGAAGATACCGGAGTACCGCAGCAGGCCTCTTGAGATGGCTGAGAGAACCGGAAGATACGGCACCATGTTCTTCTATGTGATCAGGCTTGGTGACATAAAGGCAGAGAGCGTGCTGTCATATATCGTTCCCGGACTATTCCTTGCAGCCTACATCGTTCTGTGGATACTGTTATGGAACAGGCCTGGGATGCTGCGTGCTGTGATGCTATCAGTGCTTCCCTCTATTATGTTCCTCTCCTCTGCGCTCATTGACAGGAACTGGCCGCTTATTGCCTTCCTGCTCCTGTTTGCACCTGCACACATCACAATAAGCATAAGAAGCGCAGAGCATGAGAGGAAATACACCAGCGGCATATCATCATGAGCATGGAGATAAAGCTTACAGAAGGTCCGATTGCAAAAAGCCTTCTCATCTTCACTCTTCCGATGTTCCTCGGCAATCTGCTGCAGCAGCTCTACAACATTGCAGATACTGTCATAGTCGGAAGATATCTCGGAGCAGAGGCTCTTGCAGGCGTCGGCTCCTCATTCACTCTGATGACATTCATCACAAGCATCATCATCGGGCTGACAATGGGATGCGGCGCCTATTTCTCAATACTTTACGGCAGAGAGGACACCAAAGCCCTCAGAGTATCCATTTTCCAGTCATTCACAATGACTGCTGCGCTATCTGCCATTCTCAATGTCCTTTCTTTCATTCTGCTCAATTCATTCATAAGGCTTATGAATATACCAGAGAGCGTTGCGCCATTGATGAATGATTATCTTTCAGTGATCTTTCTTGGGATTGCCGCATCATTCATAACGAATTACACAGCCGCATTCCTGAGATCAATCGGAAACTCAATGGCTCCGATCTCTGCATTGGCATTCTCTGCCGCACTCAATATTGCACTCGATCTGGCATTCATCCTGAAGCTTGGAAGAGGAGTGCGCGGAGCTGCTGAAGCAACTGTGATCTCGCAGTATCTGTCTGCCGCAGCCCTCATGATCTATACAGTCATTAAATATAAGAAGATGATTCCAGGAAAAGATGACTGCTTCTTCAGCGCGGAGCATATCAGACCGCTGATATCTCTATCATCAATGACAGCACTCCAGCAGTCTGTAATGAACTTCGGAATACTGATGGTACAGGGAATCGTGAACAGCTTCGGCACAGCTGTAATGGCAGCTTTCGCTGCCGGAGTGAAGATAGATGCCATTGCTTATATGCCAGCACAGGATTTCGGGAATGCATACTCAACCTTTGCCGCACAGAATCATGGAGCCGGGAATAAGAGAAGAATAATCAGGGGAACGGCAAGCGCTGCAATATGCGTTGCACTGTTCTGCATTGCAATAAGCATCCTCATATTCATCCTGGCACCAGAGCTTATTGCAGTATTCACAACAGAAAGCGAAGCTGGGATCATAGCTATCGGAGCAGAATACCTCAGGACAGAGGGCATCTTCTATATCGGCATAGGTATACTCTTCATGCTGTATGGCTTCTACAGGGCAATAGAGAAGCCTCAGATGTCAATCATACTGACTGTGCTTTCTCTCGGGTCAAGAGTGCTGCTGTCATATACGCTCTCTCCGGTGTATGGACCAAGGGCAATATGGCTGTCTATCCCTATCGGGTGGGCTATTGCAGATGCTGTGGGAATAGCATATTTCATCCGGTCGTATATAAAAGGCCCTGGAAAGGACCGGTCATACAGCTGAACGGATCAGCCATCTGTCAATTTAGTTTTTAAAATGTGAAGAGCTAATTATTGCTATAGAATTATTTCTTGAAATCCATATTTTCTTTTCTGTTACTTATACTAAGACTACTAATCAGCTAAATTAGTTCTAGAATAGTTCTAGAATAGTTCTAGAATTTAGTCATAGAAATTCCTATCGGATATTGAAGAATTAAATAAAGCAGGAATTACTATAAAAGGGAAAATAACCAGAACAGCATTACTTTTGCTTGGAAATAGTGAATCTGCACACTATTTTGATGGATTTATCCCAAGAATCACATGGACATTGTATAATGCGGATAAATCTGTAAAAACGTATGAGCATTTTGACATGCCAATGCTTTTAGCTGTTGATAAAGTCTATTCTAAAATAAGAAATATAAAGTATAGGTATATTGCGGGACAGCAGACATTATTTCCTGACGAGGTTGATCAATACGAGCCCGAATTGATAAAAGAGATTATAAATAACTGCATTGCACATCAGGATTACCGCTTACGTGGAAAAATCAATGTCGAAGAGTTTGAAGATAAGCTGGTTTTCCTTAATGAGGGAACCTTCATTCCTGAAACAATAGAACAAGCGCTTGAGCCTGGCTATAAACCTCCATATTACAGAAATGTATTCTTATGCAATGCAATGGTTAATTTGTATATGATAGATACAAATTCAATGGGAATTCCAACAATATATCAGATACAGAAAGATAAATGCTTTCCTCTGCCTACATATGACTTAAATGTAGCAAACCGAGTTTCGGTCACGGTGTATGGGAAAATATTAGACAAGAATTATACCCAATTACTACATTCTAATGGCAACTTAGATATGAGAACTGTTTTCTTATTAGATCAAGTCCAGAAACGTAAGGTTGTCTCAAGAGAAAGCTTTAAATACTTGAAAAAACAAGGGCTTGTTGAAGGGCGTTACCCAAATATATTTGTATCATTTAAAGTAGCAGATATTGTTGGACAGAAAGCTACTTATATTAGAAACAAAGGTTTAGATGATGATATCTGCAAACAGTTGATTATTAAAGCCCTGGAATCCATGGGAGAAGCCAGCAGACAAGAACTAGTGGATATCATAGAGAAAGCACTGCCAGAAATATTGGATGATAATCAAAAGTTAAAGAAAGTATCCAATCTTCTACAAACTATGAAGAATGAAAAAATAATTGTAGCATACGGAACAAATAGATATGCGAAATGGCAATTAATCAAGAAATGAAATCCCTTTTTCTATATAATCTGATTATCATAGCACCAGAGCTTATTGCAGTATTCACAACAGAAAGCGAAGCTGGGATCATAGCTATCGGAGCAGAATACCTCAGGACAGAGGGCATCTTCTATATCGGCATAGGTATACTCTTCATGCTGTATGGCTTCTACAGGGCAATAGAGAAGCCTCAGATGTCAATCATACTGACTGTGCTTTCTCTCGGGTCAAGAGTGCTGCTGTCATATACGCTCTCTCCGGTGTATGGACCAAGGGCAATATGGCTGTCTATCCCTATCGGGTGGGCTATTGCAGATGCTGTGGGAATAGCATATTTCATCCAGTCATATATAAAAGGCCCTGGAAAGGACCGGTCACATAGCTGAACGGATCAGCCATCTATCAAGGAAATCAAGCTCACTCTCAGTGTGGAACCAGTGCTCACCGCCCTTCATCACAGTCAGCTCCGCACCGGCTTCAGCTGCGAATGCCAAGATATCATCATAAGATGTGAGATCATCATTCTCTCCATACAGAATAGATGAAGGAACATTCCACTGGATCGGATTATCCCTGACATAGCATAAGTATTCCCACGACAGCATCTCACCGCTTTCCGCCAGTATCTCATGCCGTTCCGAAAGCTCCTTCTCACTGATGCCATCATGCCTCATCATGCCTAGAATCAGCTTCTCCATGCTTACTACAGGAGAGATCAGATAAGCCCTGTCCACAAGCGATGCATCAAGCGATGACATAGCAAGGAAAGCACCTATACTTTCGGCAATCACAGATACGGAATCATATCCGCTGCGGCAGCCTCTGAAGAACACCGGGAACTCCATTCCAGCCTCCCATGGCTTATCTGACCTGTAATCAAATCCGATTACATGGCTTTCCGGGAAAAGCGCGCCATATCGTCCAGCATCCTCAGCAGAGCCTCCTCTCCCATGAACATATACAAACAGCTTCATATCCCAAGCCATGCTCCTTAATACAGATACGGATTATAGAGAGAAAAAAGACAGCCTTTTCCAGGGGATTATCAGAAAAGGCTGAAGGAGGAAAAAGCAGAAATGGATTATCTGCTTTCGATTGTGACGCCAGAGAGAAGCTCATAGTACTTAGCTAAAGCACTGTGGTCATCCTTCTCGCATCCCATCACCTTAAGTGTCTGCATCATTTCCATAACCTCGCCTGTAAGAGGTACAGGTGCTGATATTGCATGAGCAGCATTAAGCGCATTAGTAAGGTCCTTGATATGGAGCTCAATCCTGAATCCAGGCTTGAAGTTCCTTGAAAGGACCATAGGAGCCTTTGCATTGAGGACAGTGGATCCAGCAAGTCCGCCTTTGATTGCCTCAAATACAAGCTGTGGATCTGCTCCTGCCTTTGTTGCAAAAGAGAGAGCCTCACTCATTGCAGCTATGTTGCATGCAACGATTATCTGGTTAGCAAGCTTTGCGATATTCCCGGATCCGATTTCACCGACATAGACAGCAGAGCCAGCCATTGCCATCAGAAGATCATAGAAGCGCTCAAATGTCTCCTTCTTCCCGCCGACCATGACAGACAGCGTCCCATCAATTGCCTTAGGCTCGCCGCCGGAGACAGGAGCATCAAGCATATCGATGCCAGCTGCATCAAGCGCAGATGCTATCTTCCTCGTCTCAACCGGATCAATTGATGACATATCAATGAGGACAAGGCCTTTCCTTGCCCCTTCGATGATCCCGCCTTTTCCAAGAGCCACTTCTGTCACCTGCGGGCTGTTAGGAAGCATAGTGATGACAACATCTGACTGGGCAGCAACCTCTGCACCGTTCTTTGCTTTCACAGCACCGAGGGCTGCGAATTCATCCATTGTTGCCTCATTATGGGTATTAACAATAAGCTCATAACCTGCTTTGATCAGGTTCTTTGCCATAGGACGGCCCATTATTCCAAGACCGATAAAACCGACTTTCATATCTGATACCTCGCTATACTATTTCAGGAATCCAGCTCTGATCAGCTGGTCCTTCAGACCATTCTGCTGCTTCTCCGGAGAAGGAAGATTAGGCCTGTATGGCTTTCCGAGATTCCTCCCAAGAAGATTGCCATAATCCTTTGTTGCCACCGGGAAGGAAGACTTATCCATCTCAAGACGGATAGGATTCAGGACAAACTGCGAATCAAGTGAGCCTTTTATATCCCCTGCTTCATATCTGTCATAGATTGAGCAGACAAGCTCAGGCAGGAAATTTGCAGTTGAGCATACGGCTCCGACAGCGCCTACACAGAGGCCTGCATAGATCAGCGTATCCTTTCCGCAGAAAACGCGGAAGCCGACATCGCTGTTTCTTCTGATGAACTCCTCTGTCTCCGTAAGATTGCCGGAGCTGTCCTTCATTCCGACGATGTTCGGGACATCATGGCATAGACTCTCAACAAGGCTCTGGCTCATTCCGTATCCGGTCCTTCCAGGATTGTTATATAAG
>CAKQTF010000081.1 GCA_934276695.1 uncultured Spirochaetales bacterium | reverse complement strand
AGTTTTATTAAGGGAATCATCCCGCCTGTAGTCACGCCTATTACCAAAGATGAGAAGTTTGATGAGCAGGCTTTCAGAAAGCACATCGACTGGATGATCAATGGTGGGATTTCAGGCCTTCTTGTCTTCGGATCCAATGGCGAGTTCTATATGCTTGAAGAAGATGAGATGGAGGATATTATCACTGCTGCCGTCGATCAGGTTAAGGGAAGAATCCCTGTATATATGGGAATTGGTGCAATTAGAACATCAAAATGCGTCCGGCTTGCAAAGATGGGAGCATCAAAAGGTGTTGATGGCATCTCTATCCTGCAGCCTATGTTTATCAAGCCAACAGAGGAAGAGCTGAAGCTTCATTTCGAGACTATAGCCAGAGCTGTTCCGGAAACTCCAGTGCTTTTATATAACAATCCAGGCAGGACAGGCTATCCGATCTCACAGAATGTTGTTGAGTATCTTGCTCATAATGTTGATAACATTGTAGGCATGAAGGACTCTTCAGGGGATATCACGCAGACAGAGGAGTTCATCAGAAGAAATGCTGATGCTGGCTTTAGAGTGATGTGTGGCAAGGATACAGCAATCTATGCAGGTCTTTCGGTTGGCTGTGTCGGTGCAGTGTGCTGTACTGCGAACTATATGCCAGAGCTTGTATGCTCAATCTACAGCAAGTTCATGGCAGGGGATCTGAAGGGTGCTCTCAAGGCCCAGTTCGATCTGAATCCTATCAGACTGCAGATGGATGGCTCATCATTCCCTGTGGCAGCTAAGGATTATGCAAATATCGTAGGCCAGGATTTAGGTAATCCGTTCCTTCCTAATCTTCCGTCTCCTGAGAGCCAGATGGTCAGGTTCAGAGAGCTTCTGAAGAACCAGGGGATCATCTGATCCTGCTTAAGATAATATTACTGCTGGCTGTTTAACTGTCAGCAGTGATTCCGCTTTATAATGAATTGGCTAAGGAGATTTTTATGGTTCAGCTTGGACTAAGACTTCATGATGCAGAGAAGCTGCCTCTTGATGAACTGCTGCCTGTAGTTAAGGGAAAAGGCTTTTCATGCGTACATCTTGCATTATCAAAGGCACTAAAGGAATACCCCTGTACAGCTTCAGCTCTGACCCCTGGCTATGCAAATTACCTAAGGCATCTCTTTGAAAGGAATGGGCTGGATATTGCAGTGATCGGGAATTACCTGAATCTTGCAAATCCTGATCCTGATTATATGAAGACTGCAAGAGAGAAGTATTTTGCACATATCCGATTTGCTTCTCTTCTTGGTTGCGGAATGGTCGGGACTGAGACCGGTGCTCCGAATACTGAGTATAAGTACTGCCCAGAATGCCGCTCTGATGCAGCTTTCTCTCTCTTCATCAAAGAGCTGAAGCCTATAGTGCGTTGTGCTGAGCAGTATGGTGTAACTATTGCGATTGAGCCGGTAGCCAGACATATTATCTGGGGGCCGAAGAGATGCAGGCAGGCTTTGGATGAGATCGGGTCACACAATCTTCAGGTGTTATTTGATCCAGTCAATATGCTTGATCTTGATAACGTAGACCAGCGAGATGAAGTCTTTCATGAAGCAATAGAGCTTCTTGGAGATGACATTGCAATGGTTCATTTCAAGGATTTCATCAGAGTCAATGATGGCTATGGCCTTAAGAGCATTGGGGCAGGGACAGGCGAGATGGATTATTCCCGGATTATCCGCTTCATCAAGAAGGAGAAGCCATTCATCTATGCAACGCTTGAAAATACTACGGCGGAGAATGCTGCATGGTGCAGAGCTCATATGCAGGAGCTCTATGATAAGTGCAGGATAGACTGATTCCAACTTCTTTGAAGGGAGCTGAAGAAGATGTATTCACTGATAATCATCGATGATGAGAAGGAGATTCTTGATGGCCTCTCAAACTTCTACCCCTGGAAGCAGATTGGCTTTGAGGTAATCGGTTCCTTTTCTTATGCAACAGCAGCCTTGGATTTCTGTGAAAGAATTATGCCTGATGTTGTGCTTACAGATATCCGCCTTCCTTTCAAATCGGGCTTTGATGTTCTCAAAGAGCTATGCATCAAAGAGCCTCATCCTCTGTTCTGTGTAATGTCAGCTTATGATGAGTTCAAGTATGCAAAGGAGGCAATTCAATATGGAGTCCAGAATTACCTGGTAAAGCCTGTATCTTTCGATGAGCTGACTAGAACATTCACTAAGATAAAGTCCACTCTGGACTCAAGAGCTGTATCATTTGGTTCTCAGACTGATACTGCTTCCTATAGCACGCTGATCCGCCATGCACTGGAGATTATGAAAAAGAGAACCAGGGACTGCACATTATGCACTGTTGCAGAAGAGCTTGAAGTCAGTGAAGCTTACCTTTCAAGACTGTTTAAGAAAGAGACCAAAATAAACTTCCAGAAATATCTTCAGGATGTAAAAATGAATCTTGCTGTATCGATGCTGGAATCCTCAATTAAATATAAGAACAGAGAGATTGCAGAAGCTCTGGGCTATACAGATAGCCAGAATTTCTGCAGAGTCTTTAGAAAAGTATATGGAATATCCCCACAGGAATACAGAGAGCGCAGGAAGAAAGCTAAATGAAAATAGATAAGAAGCTTCTGATGATCTTTCTCAGGCATTCATTGCCGATGCTATTAGCTCTCGGACTTCTCGGAATCAGCAGCGCTGCAATAACTGTCTCTTCTATCCAGGAAAGCACACGGGATGAGGCTAATCGCATCCTGTATCAGGTAATCACCTACTATGATTCCGTAATGGATGAGATTAATGCCGAGAATGTAATGCTCTTGAAGAACCCTGATATTCTTGCCAACCTGAAACAGGTACATGATGTTTCACAGATGGACTATCAGTTATTCAGGGAAACTCAGCTTGTGAAATCCTTTCTTGCATCCTCTGCCAATACAAGAGCTACAATCAGTTCAATTTTTCTATATATAGATAATGGCAGTGATTATATTCTTTATTCTGGCAGTGGATATGAAAAGCTTGAGGAGGTTGGCGAGAAGGAGTGGGTTACCTCTTACATGGAAAAACCTTACATTTCTAACAGCATGGAAAGCGAAAGACATGGTTATAATATAATCCGTCTTTCTCGTCCTATTCTTGATCGTGACAAGCAGAAGACTGGAGTAATCATAGTTGATGTCAGGATATCTGAGCTTACGGATTTCTTTGAGAACTACTCTGGGAATATCCAGCCTGCAGTTGTGGTCTACAATGAGCAGGATCAGGAGCTGTTCTCCTATGCTAAGGCACCAATAGAAGAGAATAATCCATTCACAATCGAGATGTCATCCTCTAAATATGGATGGAAGTATTCTCTCTCATTCAGCAGAAAACAGCTCTATGCTCCAAGTTATGCAATCATCAGATCTACTTGCCTTGCTATGATCATTGCCGCCTGTGTGGGCTTTGCTGTTACATATAAGGCAAATGAGGAAGAGCGGAGATTCATCAGCAATCTTATCTCTGCACTCAATAAGGCAGGCTCAGATGTTGAGGAGCCAGAAGAGGAAGGAAATATCTTTTCTACACTGGATGACCTGATTCTCAAGCATTTTCTGGAACAGGACTATCTGAAGATTAAAGCAGAAGCTCAGGAATATAGAGCACTCCAGCTGCAGATAAATCCTCATTTTCTTTTTAATTCGCTCAACAACATGTACTGGAAGTCAATAAAGATGTCAGGAGGCGAGAATGATCTCAGCCAGATGATTAAGCTTCTGTCCAGCCTTATGAAGTTTTCTCTCAGATTTGATAATCTTAAAGGCATTCCGCTGAAGGAAGAGATGGAAGCAGTGAATACATATATCAATCTTCAGCAGTTCCGCTTCAAGGATTCATTCAGCTTCCATACAGATATTCCTGATGGGATTATGGATACTCCAGTCCCTGCAATGATCTTTCAGCCGATTCTCGAGAATGCTTTCAATCATGGATTTGGAGAAGAGGGAATCCTTAATATCTTTTTTTCAGCTTCGCTTGATGATTGCTATCTTACATTCGAGATCAAGAATGATGGCAATCCATTCCCGGAAGCTATTCTGCATGGCATAAAGGATAAGAATGCAAAAGCACTTAAGTCTTCATCTTCTCTTGGACTTCTCAATACAAGGGATCGGATAGATCTTTTTTACAATCATCAGAGTGAGATGATACTTGAGAATAAAGATGGCATGGCAATAGTGATTATCCGCATTGCCAGAGAAGTCTATGATGATGCAGAAGAGAGAAGCTGATTGGAGTCGATTTCCTCTTTTACCTTTGAGATGCATGAAGAGATCTCATTGGTGATTAGACGTCCTGTGAAGCGTATGACTTCCCAACCTCTTTCCTGCATATAGGCATCGCGCCTGTTATCATGGCTTTTTCTGTTGCCATGTTCATCAAAGTGATATTGGTATCCATCTGCCTCGATATCTATCTTCATGTCTCCATTCATATATGCTAAGTCGAGCTTATATGGTCCAACTGGCCATTGGATATTCGTAAGAATTCCTGCATCTTTCAGAGCAAAATAGAGCTTTTCTTCAAGCTTTGAGTCAAAGCGATACTCAGTCTCTTCTATTGGGATTGGATAGATTGCAAGAGACCTTAAGACAGGATTATGGCTTTCTTTACATAGTTCTCTGTTTCCGATGATGACTAAGCATGCTTTAGCTCTGCTGACTGTGACATTGTATATATTGTTGTTTTCTGGATCTGAGATATACCAGTTCTGTCCACGTCTTAGCTGTTTGGGAGCATTTGCCATAACGAAGATGATTGTATCTCGCTGTCCACCCTGGAAACCATATGCAGAATTCACTGTAATATCTTCTGAATCAGGGATGAATTGAATTTTCTCCCTGATTCTTGCTACAACATCAGAGAATGGACAGATGATTCCTATGCTTCCTGTGTATCCAGAGTCTTTTATCCTCTTCAGCTCATTTATAGCGCTATTAATCTGCCCTTCTATTGTTTCTGAACTATCAATCCAGTGGATAGAATCAGAGCTTTCATAGCATGATGGAATAATCTGCTTATTTATATCTGTTCTTATTACCAAACTATTGTTATAGAAGTTCTTGCTGAAGAAATCTGTGATTCCAGGTACACATCTGAAGTGCTCCTTCAGCATTACAAATGGTGCCTGCTGAGGAAGTATGCTATAGGCAGAATTTCCTAGGTAATCGAATCTGTCGAGATTCAGTCCTTTCAGAAGCTGGCTTTTAAGCCTCTTATTGCGCTTTGGGGTGAGATTCAGGATTGGCCTGAACTGCTCAGGATCTCCTATGATTGCAATTCTTTTTGCTCTGTATAATGCCGGGATGATGCTGATACAGTCACACTGAGAAGCTTCATCTATGATTACCTGGTCAAATATGGCAGGGATAAGTGGAGATGCCAGATGCATGGAAAGAAGGGAAGTTGCCCATGCTGGATAGACCTTATGCAGTGTGTCTAGCGCTTTTCTATATAGCTCTATGCTGTTGATATCTTTCTGGTTCTTCAGGATTCTCAGATAATCATTCCTGAAATCCTTTTGGGCTTTCTCCAATATCTCTCTTTGATAATTATCTTCTTGATTGATGTCTTCAGCATTCCTCAGCCAGTTGTAGCTCAGGC
>CAKQTF010000080.1 GCA_934276695.1 uncultured Spirochaetales bacterium | reverse complement strand
GTATACAGGTGACATGCAAGGAAGAGGCTGAGCAGGCTTGGGCAAAAGCCATAGAGAGTCATGATTATGCCGTCATAATCATAACAGCTGATGTTGCCTCTATGATCCGGGAGACAGTTGATCGTTATCTCTTTTCTGAGAGTTTTCCTCTTGTTGTTGAGATATCGGCATCTGATGGGACAGGAACCAGGGATCTGAAGTCTCTGGTCAATGAAGCTTTAGGAGTGTCTTTATGACTAATATCTCTAATCCACTGGTTGATGAGATAATATCCGAGGCCAGAAAGAAAGCTGATGAGATCATCAGACAGGCTGAGGCTAAGGCAGCTGCAATGCTGAATGAGGCTGATGAGCAGGCTGCTGTGCAGGTGGAAGCCGAGCACAGGCTTCTGCTGGAAAAACTGGAAAGGATAGAAGGAAAGGAAGAGAGTGCAAAGCGCAATATTGACAGGCTTGCAGAGCTCAAATGCATGGATAGTGCATATAAGGCTGTAATGGAGAATGTCAGGGAACGCTTCAGCGTTATGTCGTCTTCTCCTGAATTCCAGGATGTTCTTGTCCGCTGGATTGCGGAGGCTGCCCTTGGGCTAGGAAGAAAAGAAGCGAAGGTTGCATTCTCTGCATCATCGCCTGTATCTGAGAATGAGCTTAGGAAGGCTGAGAAGCTTGTTCATGATATGGCAGGTGCAGATGTGGTTCTGTCAATAGATCCAGTGCGAATCGATGGCATCGGTGTCGTGCTTACATCCCTTGATGGAAAGATTTCTTATAATAATCAGCTTGATACTCGGCTGAGACGTTTTCAGAGAGATATCAGAAAAATAATTCAGGAAGAAAATGCAGGGCAGAATTGTAGGTAAGGTCAAAAGAGTAAACGGGCCTGTTCTAATAGTAAAGGATATCACAGATGCTTCAATGATGGAGCTTGTGCATGTCGGTGAGCTTGGTCTTGTCGGTGAGATCGTCAAGCTGAACGGGAATCAGGCTACAGTGCAGGTTTATGAGGATGCAACAGGAATTGCCCCTGGCGACAATGTATATGGCTCAGGTATGTCTCTTTCATGTGAGCTTGGTCCAGGTCTGATTGGCAATATCTATGATGGAATTCAGAGACCTCTTGAGATGCTTAGGGAGCTCAGCGGTGATTTCATCGGAAGAGGCATAGACTCTCCTGCGATAGATCATGAGCGCAAGTGGCATATCAGACCAGTGGTGAAGACCGGAGACAGTGTTGAGCCCGGCTCAATTGTCGCCGTTCTCTCAGAGAATGAGCGCATTGAGCACAGGGTAATGGTTCCTTCCTCACTGAAAGGGCCGCTTACTGTTGTCAATGATTTCTCTGAAGGTGATTATACTGTAACAGATCAGCTATTCATCCTGAAGGATATGTCGGGAAAGACCCATATAATCACGGCATCGCAGTTCTGGCCGATCCGGATGCCTAGGCCTGTGTCTTCCCGCCTATCGCTGGATAAACCGCTTGTCACAGGGCTGAGGGTTATCGATTCACTGTTCCCTCTTGCGAAAGGCGGTACGGTTGCGATTCCTGGTGGTTTCGGAACAGGAAAGACCATGACGCAGCATTCTATTGCCCAGTGGTGTGATGCTGATATCATCGTGTATATCGGATGCGGTGAGCGTGGGAATGAGATGACAGATGTTCTCCGTGAATTCCCGAAGCTTGTGGACCCGAGAACCGGGGAATCACTCATGAAGAGGACTATTCTCATTGCAAATACATCGAATATGCCAGTCTCTGCAAGAGAGGCATCAATATATACCGGAATCACAATGGCCGAGTATTATCGTGATATGGGGTATGATGTTGCGATAATGGCTGATTCAACTTCCAGATGGGCAGAGGCGCTGAGGGAGCTTTCCGGACGCATGGAGGAAATGCCAGCAGAGGAAGGGTTCCCTGCATATCTGCCGACACGCATAGCTGAATTCTATGAGAGGGCTGGTCATATGAAGGCACTGTCAGGAAGAGAGGGCTCTGTTTCCGTGATAGGTGCGGTCTCTCCTCCTGGGGGAGACTTCTCAGAACCTGTCACTCAGCATACAAAGCGCTTTGTAAGATGCTTCTGGGGCCTTGATAGATCTCTTGCATCTGCCAGGCATTACCCAGCAATCAGCTGGATTGACTCATATTCTGAGTATGTTGATGAGGTTAAGGAGTGGTGGAACAGCCAGAGCAACGGTTTATGGGCAGATAACAGGTCAAGGATGCTTGAGCTGCTTCAGAAGGAAGTCAGGCTTCAGCAGATTGTCAAGCTTGTCGGGCCGGATGCCCTGCCGGATTCTCAGAATTTTATTCTGGAGGTCTGTGCTCTGTTCAAAACTGCATTCCTGCAGCAGAATGCGTTTGATGTGATTGACCGTTATTGCTCTGTTGAGAAGCAGATAAAGATGCTTGAGATCATACTTGATTACTATGACCAGGGATCGCAGGCTATCTCAAAAGGCGTGCCGCTCGTTAAGATCAGGAGAATGAGCGTTGTCCAGGATATTGCCAAGATCCGCTTCAACATTGCGAATGACAAGGTGAATGATATAGACAAGCTCAGCATTAAGCTCAGCAGGTCTATAGCTGAATTGGGTAGTTTATATGATGAAAGATGATGAGCTTCTGAAAAATAGCAGGAAGAGCCTCCTTAGCGGAAGAGAATATGTGGGTGCATCCAGGATTGATGGGCCTCTTGTGTATATGCGCAATACTCATCCAGTAGGATATGGGGAGCTGGTAGAGATAAAGGCAGCTGATGGATCAATCAGATCTGGCCAGGTTCTTGATACATCTGATGATGCGGTTGTCGTACAGTGCTTCGAAGGAACTGACGGGCTGAATCTGCCTGACACACGCATGCACTTCTTCGGGGAGTCTCTTTCCCTTGGTGTTTCAGAGAAAATGCTCGGACGTGTCATGAATGGTCTCGGGAAGAGCAGGGATGGTGTAGAGGCTCCTAGCGCAGAAGACGAGCGTGATGTGAATGGAACTCCGATGAATCCTACAGCAAGAGAGTATCCTAGGGATTTCATTCAGACAGGAATCTCTGTCATTGATGGCATGACAACTCTTATCCAGGGCCAGAAGCTTCCGATATTCTCTGGCAATGGGCTTGAGCATAACCAGCTTGCTGCGCAGATTGTACGCCAGGCAAAGGTCAGAGGCGGAAAATCAGATTTTGCTATTGTTTTCGCTGCAATGGGTGTCAAATATGATGTTGCAAAGTACTTCATCGATTCTTTTGAGGAGACCGGCGTTCTTGATAATGTTGCGCTGTTTCTTTCATTGGCAGATGATCCATCCATTGAAAGGACGATAACTCCAAGGACAGCTCTGACACTTGCAGAGTATCTGGCATTTGATAAAGGCAAGCAGGTGCTTGTCATAATGACAGATATGACAAATTACTGCGAGTCTCTCAGGGAAATCTCCACGCTCCGTGGTGAGATCCCATCAAGAAAAGGATACCCAGGGTATCTGTATTCAAATCTTGCAGAGCTTTATGAGCGGTCAGGAAAGATAGCTGGAAGAAGCGGCTCGATAACGCAGCTTCCAATTCTGACAATGCCAAATGATGATATATCCCATCCTATTCCGGATCTTACTGGATATATCACAGAAGGGCAGATTGTATTTGACAGGGAACTCCATGGCAGGGGAATCTATCCTCCTATTAATCCGCTTCCTTCGCTTTCGAGGCTCATGAAGGATGGAATAGGGGAAGGAATGACAAGAGATGATCATCCTCATCTGTCTAATCAGCTTTATGCATCATATTCGCATGTGAAGGATGTCAGGAATCTTGCGTCTGTAATCGGAGAGGAAGAGCTGACAGAGCTTGATCATCACTATCTTGATTTCGGAAATTTCTTTGAGAAGAAATTCATTGGGCAGAGATATGATGAGGACCGCTCAATCGAAGAGACTCTGGATCTTGGCTGGGAAGCACTTTCACTGCTGCCTAGGGAAGAGCTTCAGAGGCTTACAGAGAAAGAGATAGAGACTCATTACAAAGGATGATCTGGATACATCATGGACAGAAGCTTAGCACCAACTAGAAGCAATCTTATGAAAGTCAAGGATGAGCTTGCATTCTCGAAGCTTGGGTACGATCTTCTTGATCAGAAGCGTTCAATACTTGATTCAGAATTGCTAACTCTTGTAGATCAGGCTGTTGAATATCAGAATAAGGTCGAGAGAGAGCTGCGGGAGGCAAGAGAAGCTCTGCAGAATGCGATTCTCCATATGGGAAGGCTTAAGGTAGCAAATCTTGCCGGTGCTGTGAACATCTCATCATCTTTATCCCTTTCCACAAGGAAGGTGATGGGCGTAGAGCTTCCTCGTGTCAGTACTGAATTCTCTGGAGAGGGTCCTTTCTTCTCTCCTGAGGGTACAAGCATGCTGAGTGAGATTGCACTGAATGAGTTCCGTGATGTCATTGAGGCCATGGGGCAGCTTGCAGAGCTTAAGGTCTCGATCATGAGGCTTGCCAGGGAAGTCAAGAAGACAATACGCAAGGTCAATTCTCTGGAAAAGCTTGTTATCCCGGACAAGGAGGAGACTGTGAAGTATCTTACATCAAGGATTGAAGAGGCTGAGCGGGATAGTTTCATCCTCCTGAAAACAGTAAAAGATAGAATGGAGAGGAGACAGAATAATGAATAAAGTGCCTTTTTCCAAGGTCCTTATTTATCTTGATGGCAGTGAAGGTTCTATTTCTGCTTTGATGTATGCGATTATGCTTGCAAAATCCACAGATGCAGAGCTTCATGCTGTATATGTCATCAATACGAAGGCATTGGGTGATCTTGTTAAATCAAGGATATTCATAAATGAGGAAAGGAGCGCATATCTTTCAGATCTGTCAAAAGATGCTTCCAGGCATATAAGGCATGCGGAGAAACTGGCAGCTTCAAAGGATATTGATATAAAGACTGCAATCCTTGAAGGATCGCCTCATTCTGAGATTGCATCATATGTTAATGAGAATTCAGTAGACCTGCTTATTGTAGGATCGATCAATGTGATCAGATCACGAAGGGAAGAGCTTCTGAGCGAAAGCGACAGGATGCTCAGGACTTCGGATTGCCCTGTGCTTGTTGTCAAGGACAATGACGGGATATGGAATTCTTTTGAGGAGTTTTAGATGACGCTTTTGGATGTTTTGAATAAGGATTTGATTAAGGTGCCTCTTACATCTTGCGATAGAAGATCTGTAATAGAGGAACTGGTAGACGTATATAGAAAGAATTCCGGTATTTCAGGTACTGATGCCGGAGAAATCGTCAATGCTGTTCTTAATAGAGAGGCTCAGGCTTCCACTGCAATGGAGAATGGGATTGCGATTCCGCATGCAAAGCTCGGTTCTATCAAGAGCAGTGTTGTAGTAATAGGGATTTCAAGGCTCCCTGTGGATTTCGGAGGACAGGAAGGTTCAAAGATATTCTTCCTTGTGCTTGCTCCTGAGGATAATCCTACGGAGCATATCCAGATCCTTTCCTCTATTGCAAAAGTATGCTCATCCCCAGTGTATGCAAGACTTCTTGCAAATGCAAAGAGCAGTGATGATGTGTATCAGCTTTTCTTTGATTAAAATTTGAAAATTTATCTTATTTGCCTGTAAGAAGATAGCATTAAAATCGGAAAAAAACAGCAAAAAA
>CAKQTF010000079.1 GCA_934276695.1 uncultured Spirochaetales bacterium | reverse complement strand
TATTCATCAATCCTTCTGATAAGCTCCTCCTCTGATCTGTACTCCTTCTCATGCCCGAACCATATGGCCTTCTTCAGTGCCGAGAAGAATGTTTCCATTTTGCTATTGCCCAAAAACAAGCCTAAATCCTGTCATGTCAGTGCTCCATATCGTATTCGGCTTTGGTGCATCAAATTCTCTCTGGACTAGATTGTCTGCAATCTTCCCGATCCTCCCCTTGTATGAGCTGTACCGCTTGCCATTCCTTGAGATGTACCCAGACAGCCCCATCTCATGCATTACCTTCTGGACCTTCTTATGGTTGATTGTTGAATATGCCGCATCCTTCCTCAGAAGAAGGCACCTCTGCCTGACATCCGATTTTGCGGCATTGAATCTTATTGCAGCATTCCTGTGCGAGTCATGGCTCTGCATGATGCATTCTATCACATCTGATTTGAATTCTCTGCTGTAGGTGCCTTTGTTCCTGGATCTTGAGATCCCGTCAGCCCCATTCTGCTTATAGTATGCCACAAGCTGATTCACCGTCTCCTTGCAGATCTGCCACTGATCACAGACGTCTTTTGTTTTCTTCCTGTCTATTAAGATACTGGTGACAATCTGGATCTTATCGTCATCGCTGAGCTTCATAGAAATGACCTCCTTGTTGGTTCTGTATCCAACTTTTGGGGGTCACATCAGGTTTTCGCTCCACAAAAAAACTCCTTGACTTGCAAGGAGTTCATATTTTACTTAGCTGCCGCCTCCAGGAATCGAACCAGGGACACAAGGATTTTCAGTCCTTTGCTCTACCAACTGAGCTAAAGCGGCATTGCTAACGCAACAATGAGAATTTAGCAGTTTTACCATAATCCTGTCAACAGGGTTTGATGAATTAATTTCAGAAAGTGTAAAGGATGGCTGCTAGAAATACCATGGATTCGTATATGCCCTGTTGCCATCCTCATCAATGATCTCTATTCTTAGATAGCTCTCATTTCCTGTGAGCTTATAGCTCATATCTGTCATCGCTTTTCCGAATGTGGCCTTCCCTCTTGCTGGATATGATATGAAATGGATCTCTGACACAGGAGAGCACTCTATATATGCATAATCACCATCAATGCCCCAGTCATATACTGACGGCCCCATAGTTGAATAGTAGTTCCCGCTCTTCAGGCTGCTTATCACTGATTCTATCGTAAGAGACCCGGCATTCACCATAAGATAGCCTCCAAAGCGGTCATCCGGAACAGTATGGCTATGCGTATCGTCACTGCATATTCCAAGAACATGCCTTCCATGTCTTAGAAGCAGATCCCATGCCCACTCCCCGTGGCCTTCATGGCACAGTCTCTCACAGCCAAGATTGAAGCATTCTATGGCATCAATGTTATCAAGAGCGAGGATCTCACCTGCTTCCATGCGTGACCATGATGGATGCGCAAGCGAGATGAATGAATTCCCTCGTGCTCTCATATCATCAATCATCTGATGATCAGTCATCACGCGCTTATCTCCTGGCGGAAGCTTTATCTGGCGGTATCCCATATCAGATCCAAACAGCCCGACGACATGAGTGCAGCTCACTTCAGGCTCATGGACAATATCACGCTCCCAGCCTGGAATCATAAGGAAACCATCACTTCCCCATCTGCTTTCAAGATTCATCACATTATGGTCTGTGAATGCAAGGAAATCATACCCATGGGCCTTATATGCCTTTATCTGATCATCAGGCGCAATAGCACCATCAGAGAGAGTCGTATGCGTATGGATATTGCCTTTATACCAGTGTCCTTCATCCCTGAATGCTGATTTTCTCATAAGTGTTCCTTCATCTGGCCGACCAAGATGGCACGTGCCTAAGCGGTATTATAACAGCAAGCAATGCCCTATTCTATCCACGGCATAACACAACACCTATAAGGAATGATAGCTGGGCAGCAGCATTCGTAAGCTCCTCAATCCAGTTCGATCTCTCTGATGACTGATCCAGCTTTACTGAAAACACTGCCATCATAAGCATGCATATAGCAGTCATGATAAAGAACAGGCATGCAGGAAATGACGATACAGAGTCCAGGATACTGCCAAGCAGGTCCATGCTCATGCCGGAAATAAGCCCAGCAATAATCAGAATGAATCCAGAGGGCATAAGAAAGCGCATCTGGATGCTGAGAACCCTGATATCCCTCCCTGATGCTGCAGCTATGGTCTTCCACATCACCTTTAAGACTCCGGAAGCTGTACATAGCACTGAACCTGCGATGAATAGCATGCTGCCGAATGAATCAGCAATCAATAGCATCGATATGCTGAATAGAACTACAGGAACAGCATCAAATGATGCGAGCGCCATAGAGAAGCCCGGATTCCTGCCAGACTTCATCCTACCAGCCATTTATAATCAGCAACGCTGTAAAGAGGGATCAGGGGAATGAGAATCGGAGTCTTCTTCACATAAGCCTGGTACTCCGGATCATTGCCATAATTCCTATTCTGCCTCAGCTCAAGCCTGCGAGCACCGCCGAACATTATATAGACGATGCAGATCCAGCCGGCAACGGCTGCACACCACTCCAAAGCCCCCGAAAGAGCAGAGATACCTGATATGAACATGCCTGTCCAGATGAGTATCTCTCCGAAGTAGTTCGGGCAGCGGACAATCCTGAATAGTCCTACATCACAGAACCTCTTGGGATTCTGCTTCTTGAACCTGTTCTTTGTATAGTCAGCTGCAGACTCAAGAATGATCCCGAGAGCCATGACCACTGCGCCTGCGGCTGCTGAAGGGCCAGGTACAGATGCATTCTGCAGCCTGAACAGCAATGGGGATACTTCACACACATAGAGAAGCGCACAGCTTGCCCATACAGCAATCTTCAGAAGAGGATGCATGCCAGAGCCATCCTTTATATCGTTCTTCATTGTCTTCTGATACGATGTGCTGCGCTTCTCCCTTATCATCAGGTATCCACCTAAGCGGCAGCCGTATATCATGCACATGATGCATAAGAGCGCTGTGACAGCATCAAGATCAGTCCTGAACATAATGAGCATAGCCAGTCCAAGCGCTGCGATAGAGAATCCATATCCAAGAGATATGAACCATACGAACTTCTTAAAGCCGATTGCACTCACAAGAAGCGCGATGGCAAACATGATAAGGAAATGCATTATCCCTCCCCTTTAAGACAGAATGAATATAATAAATATATACGTGAACGGCTATGTATGCTTCAGATCCCTATGCGTTTCTGCACATCATCAGGCATCCTTATTATATTCTCTTCTGAATTATCACGGACAGTCTCAGGACTGATCCTAGACATCGCATCAATCATGACCCGGCCTACTTTAGGCGCGCATTCCCCATATATATCGAATATGGATCGCTCCCATTCTGGGTCAATCCCCTCAGCATGATTCGATATTACATAAAGAGCTGCATAGTTTGCGCCTATGGCACGGGCTAAAGCTGCTTCAGGCATCATCGTATGGCCGCTCATATCACACCCATCATTCCTTAGCTTCACAATCTCCTGAGCTGTCTCAAACCGCGGTGGCTCCATTACAGCATATACACCACGCCTGAACACCCGTGGAAAGCAGTCTGATGCACTCTCATACAGGATCCGCCTGAGATCCGGATTCACAATGTTCCTCATCCTGACAGAGTAAGGAGTGAAATCCCCTATGTGAGATACCCTCTTCGTATAATCAACAAAATCAGATGCGCAGAGGACATCGCCCGGCTCAAGAAGAGTGTTGATCCCACCGCCTGACCCATCGGCTATTATGTATCTGACACCAGCCTTCTTAAGCACATAAAACACGCGCTCAGAGTAGCATTTATCATATGGTGACATTCCTATCCAGCCATGGAACGGAACATATATGACTGTCCTTTCCTTCTTATCCACAGTCATTGAAGCATCCATTCTGTAGAGCTTCATCCCGATTGATATGCCATATGGGGTCTCAAACTCCATATTGCTTTCAATAACTGTTATCCCTGGGATGCTTAAAGCTTCAGGAAAGTCGCAGCCCCAGGTTCCGCTCCCTCCTATGTGACAGTAAAGTGTTTCTGGAATATCTCTGTAGATCATATGAGTAATAGTACATAGAAAATATTGAATATGCCATAAGTGCAATAGGCTTCTGTCTTCCCATAATATCCAGCAGCCAATTCTTCAGATTAAAAGCTGCTTCACGATAATCAGAAAATCATTCATTTCATAAGTGATATCATCTGTAAAGCATACTAAAGCCGACTACAAATATATATCTGCTTATATTTAAATAGATTGCACAAATTCTCATCTCGCCTTAATCTTCTTGAATTCTGCGCATTGCTGGCGATTTCCAGTTTTTGAATATTGCGCTTTATTGGTGTTTTTATTATATAATAAATTGCGTATTATATAAATCAGAGGAATTCTCCAATGGAAATAAAGCGTAAGATATATAAAGACCTATGCAAATGGAAAGAGTCATCAGCAGGCACAAAGGCTCTCATGATAGAAGGGGCAAGGCGTATAGGAAAATCAACCATTGCAGAGGAATTCGGAAGGAATGAATACAGGTCATTCATTCTTATAGATTTCAACATTGCTTCAAGAAAGATAAAAAGCTTATTTGACAATCTTACAAACCTGGATTTATTCTTCCAGTCACTCTCTCTTGAATATAATACAAGGCTTTACAGACGCGAAAGCCTCATCATATTTGATGAAATACAGCGTTTTCCGAAAGCTCGTGAAGCTATAAAATACCTTGTAGCAGATGGTAGATATGATTATCTGGAAACCGGTTCTCTTATCTCGATAAAAGAGAATGTTCAAAATATCACGATTCCTTCCGAAGAGAGAAAAATAAAGATGTACCCTGTAGACTTCGAGGAATTTGCATCTTTTCTCGGAGAAGATCTATTACTTGAATATACTGTAAAATGCTTCAATGAAAGAATCCCGCTTGAACGCTCATTGCACGAAAAGGCAATGAGGCTCTTCAAGGAATACATCCTTGTTGGAGGAATGCCTCAGGCTGTCTTAGCATACAAGGAAAGCGGACGTGATTTCTCAGCAGCAGACATAGAAAAGAGGGATATCATTTCTTTATACCGTGATGATATAAGAAAGGCTGCAAGAAGATATAATTCAAAAGTTTCAGCTATATTTGAAAACATACCAGCATATCTATCCGCTCATGAAAAAAGGATAGTACTGAATGATATTGATTCTAATGGGACTTTTGATAAATATGACGAGCCGCTTTTCTGGCTCAGTGATTCAATGATCTGCAATCTATGCTATAAGTGCAATGACCCAAATGCGGGATTTGCTCTCAATAAGAATGATTCAGCTGTGAAATGCTATCTTGGGGATACAGGGCTGCTGGTCAGTCTGGCATTCAGTGAGAATGAACTTATGGAAAACAGGCTATACAAGAATATCCTAGACGGAAAGCTTAGCATTAATCAGGGAATGATTTATGAGAATGCAATAGCACAGATGATAACAGCCAAAGGCAGAAAACTATATTTTTACACTAGATATAATGCGGAGAAGCACAGAAATGACATTGAGATTGATTTCATGCTATCAAACGATAGCAAGCTCAATTTTAGAATCATCCCGATAGAAGTCAAATCATCAAAGAATTACTCTTCAATCTCTCTTGATGCTTTCAGAGGGATATATAAGCAAAGGATAAGCGAATCATA
>CAKQTF010000078.1 GCA_934276695.1 uncultured Spirochaetales bacterium | reverse complement strand
GCTATTCTCTCCAGTGCTATCCTGACCATATCCCTAGAGGTTCCGTAATTGAATCTTACGAAGCTACTGTATTCATCACCGAACCAGGTACCATCATTCATTGCTATCCCAGCTTCAGTGCCGAAGAACCTCGATAGGATTCCTCCGCCACTTCCGCCTGCATATCTTTCAGGTGCTTCCTCTGCCTTCTTCCTTGCTTTGTCAAAGATCGCTGAGCAGTCAAGGAAGACTACGAATGAGGCATCCCCATTCGTTATTCGTATCTCTGGACAGTTCTCTTTCAGGAATTCCCTGATGAAATCCGCATTCTCCTCAAGATATCTGCAGAGCCTGGCATTGTAGTCAAGGCCGTATCTGTATACAGTCTCAGTCAGTGCTCCAGCAGTAAGCCCAGGGCCTGTCAGGCAGAGAGCTTTCTGCTTTTTCATGAATGCTGCCTTCTTTTCTGGATCAGAGAACACAGCAAATGCAGAATGCTCTCCTGCTATGTTGAATGTCTTTGAAGGCGCCATGAATGTGATGCAGTCCGCATTTATGCTATCGTTTGCTTTTCCTAGAGGGATATGCTCTGCTGATGGGTGCACGAGATCCGCATGGATCTCATCTGAGATCACAGGGATCCTTAGCTCCTTTGCTGTCTTAAGCACATATTCAAGATCTTTCCTGCTGAATACAAGCCCTGATGGGTTATGCGGAGAGCAGAACAGGATCATACTGCATTTCTCTGCATGCTGCCTGAACACATCATAATCCAGCGAGAACATCCCATTCTCATAGTGAAGCGGCATTTCCTCAGCTGCTCTTTCGGAGTCCTCGCAGATTGTCCTGAATGGTCTATATGCCGGCATCGGGATCAGGATCCTGTCTCCTTTTGATGTGAATAGATCCATAGCCAGTGCAATCCCATGGAGCAGGCCCATTGTGAACACTATGTCATCCGGAGCCACATCCCATCCGTGCTTCTCATGAAGCCATCTGCTGATCAGACTGTTAAGGTCTGAGCGCTCCTTCGGATAGCCGAATATTCCATTCTCAGCAATTGCTCTTGCAGTTTCCCTGATGTGCTCTTCTGGGATGAAATCCATATCGGCAACCCAGAATGGCAGAGCATCTGGATTTGATGAGATGCTCTCGATGGCATTCCTATCCCATTTTACGCTGTCTGTGCCTCTTCTGTCCGCAGCTATGCTGAAATCTATCTTCTCCATAATTCTGATGTATCCTGCAGTCCGCTGTACTGATTTGACATGCCTTTGAATAAGATTGCCTTCTCAGGGCATCTGTGGAAGCATGCATAGCATGTCAGGCATGAGATTCCATATCCTATGGAATCTTCCTTGAGCTCTATGTTATCCATTGGGCATATGTGATGGCAGACTCCGCATAATGTGCATTTCTCCATATCAAATGACAGCCCGCTGTTCTGGCCCGGGATATTGTTCTTTCTGGATATAGCACCGGCTATCCTTGCAAATGGAAGAGCCTTCGGCAGCTTTATGGTCTCATTCTCTATTTCTTCCACAGCCTTATCTGTCCTGCGCTTCATCTTATTTGCAAAAGCAAGCGCTTCCATTTCCGTAAGCTGTCTAGACCTCTTCTTCAGGTATCCATCAGGCATCTTTATTGTTGCTCCATATGATAGGTTCAGGCCTATCTTCTGCAGCATCTTATCAAACGAGTACAGATGCGAATATGGCGCACCTCCATTAGTCGTGAGTGCAAAGATGTATCCGATATCACTGTTGTCACGATTGGCAAGTATATCTTCTGTGAATTTCCTAACAGGGTATGGAATCCCCGCAAAGTAGACTGGAAACATTATTCCGAGCCTGTCTATTCTCTCTGGAAGAGAATCGCTTCCGGATAAGATCCTGTCTATGAAGTGTATTTCAGCATCCTTAAAGAACCTGGCGACATACAGAGTGTTGCCTGTCCCTGTGAATAGTGCTATCACTGTTCTGCTCATGCAAATTCCTTTTCATCCATCTCTTTTATGGTCTTAACAATATAGTCTGTATCCTTACAGCTGATATTCAGGCTTGTGACGATGCGGCCTAGGCTGCCTTCTGCGAGGAACAGTATGTTCTTTTTCCTGAATGCAGCTATTATATTCGCCATTGGATACTGTGATGCAAAGAATATCATATTCGTTGCGCTTATTCTTATATCAGCCCAGCCTGTACTTTCGAGTGCTTCAGATATCCGGGCTCTGTTCTCATGGTCTTCCCTCAGTCTCTCCACGTTATTCTCAAGAGCATAGATTCCTGCGGCAGCAAGAAGTCCAACCTGCCTCATACCGCCTCCGAGGATCTTCTTGCATCTTCTTGCCTTCTCTATGAAGTCTGCATCTGATGCAAGTACGGAGAATGCCGGTGCACCAAGCCCTTTTGATAAGCAGAATGTTATATCATCAGCTGCTGATGCATAGTCTTTAACGCTTATTCCGCTTTCGACTGAGGCATTGAATATCCTGGCTCCATCAAGATGCACCCACAGTGAATGCTCTTCTGCTATGCTCTTTATCTCTTTCATTGTCTCAAGCGGATATACAAGGCCGGATGTGGTATTCTCCATCTCGATCATCGTTGTCTCTGACATGTCATAGCTGTAGCCATGGATCTTCTTGCGGACACTCTCAGGCTTAAGTATTCCGTATTCTGAATCCGCATATACAGGAAGTGTGCCTGAAAGAGATGCGATGGCTCCGATTTCATGCTGCACTATATGGGATTCCTTTGCTGTTATTATCTCATGGCCTCTGCCGCCTTTCAGCATCATAGGAATAAGGTTCCCCATGCATCCTGTTGAGATCAGGAGTGCTTTATCCTTTCCTGTTATCTCTGCCGCCATGGCTTCAAGCCTATTTACTGTTGGGTCCTCCCCATATACATCATCACCGACTTCTGCCTTATATATCGCTTCTCTCATCTCCTCTGTCGGAAGAGTGAAAGTATCTGAACGCAGATCATACATAATATTCATCTCCTTATGCTGTCGTACAGTCTGAAGAATGTCGGGAAAGTGACATCTGCTGCACTTGCATCATCAATAATCACCGGCTCATCTGTGCCTGACGCACCAGTTGCCAGTGCCATTATTATCCTATGGTCCCCATAGCCTTTTGCCTTCCCGCCCCGGAGGCCTCCCTTGCCATGGATCAGCATTCCGTCAGGCTCTTCTTCCACGTCTGCACCAAGAAGCCTCAGGTTCTCACACATGGCTGCGATCCTATCCGTTTCCTTTATCCTTGCCTGCGGCACATTAGTCAGATGCACATCCCCATCTGCGAAGGCTGCAGTCACAGCAAGGGCAGGAAGCGTGTCAGGGATTGTATTGAGATCGAATTCTCCGCCTTTCAGCACTCCGTTCCCTGTTACTGTGACCTCATTCCCTTCCCATTTTATCTCCGCTCCCATTGCTGAGAGGATGTCCAGTATTGCCTTATCTCCCTGAGGATCATCCCTGTCAAGTCCTTTGACTGTGACAGAGCTTTTCCCTATTGCAGCTGCAGCAAAGAAGAATGATGCAGAAGAGAAATCACCATTTATATAGCTGTCAAATCCTGAGTAGCTTTGGCATCCTCTCACTTTCGCATGTTCCAGATCATCAGATATCTCGTATGAGATTCCCTGTCTGTCAAGCCAGTCAAGTGTCATTCTCACATATGGCTTCTCATATAGAAGCGAGCAGTCTATCTCAGTGTCTCCTAAGGCAAGAGGAGCCGATAGCAGAAGCCCTGAAAGGTACTGGCTTGTCTTGCATTCAATGACTGTATGGCCTCCTTTCAGCGGCCCTCTGATTGTTATCGGAGGCATTCCATCCCTGTCAGATATCTCAGCTCCAAGGTCCCTGAGGGATCTGCCGAGAGGGCCGATCGGGCGGGAGTTGAGCTGATTGTCTCCATGGATTGTGATAGGAACACCGAGTGAGGCAGCAAGCCCAAGAAGAAGATACTCTGTTGTGCCGCTGTTCCCTGCATCAATCACAGTGCTTCTCAGATTCCTGAATGCCCCTGAGCTGTTTACATATGCAATTGACTCATCCTCAGAGAATGTGATCTCTGCCCCAAGTGAGCGGCAGGCCTTTATGCAGCTCTGAGTATCACGTGAGATAAGCGGATGCCTTATCACGGATTCGGATTTCGCGAATGTAGCAATCAGAAAAGCCCTTATTGTCTGGCTCTTTGATGCTGGTATCTCAATCATGCCTTTTGGCGTATGTGGCTTTACTTCTGTCATATGGATAGTATATGGCTTTTTGGTGACATGAAAAAGTGCAGGAAAAACCATATGCCTGAGCGTATTTGAAGATTGCGATTATCAAGGCATTAAAATACAATCTGATTAGACTTAGAGAAAAAGGAAGGGTATCAATGAGAATACTTGTTACAGGTGGTGCTGGGTTCATTGGCAGCCATACTGTGCTTGAGCTGCTCGAAAAGGGCTTTGAGGCTGTGGTGATTGATAATCTCTGCAATTCCAGTGAGGAATCGCTTAGAAGGGTGGAGAAGCTTACCGGGAAAACAGTCAGATTCATAAAAGGGGATGTCAGGGATAAAGCGCTTCTGGATTCTGTGTTTGAGGAAATGAGGATTGATGGAGTGATCCATTTCGCAGGTCTGAAGGCTGTGGGGGAATCCGTGGCAAAGCCTGTTGAGTACTATGATAACAATATCAACTCGACTCTGACTCTTGTGAAGTCGATGAGGGAGCATGGATGCAGGAACATAATATTCTCATCTTCAGCTACTGTTTATTCCAGTGGCAATGAGATGCCTCTGAAGGAGACCAGCAGCACAGGAAACTGCTCTAATCCTTACGGATGGACAAAATACATGTCGGAGGTAATCCTCAGCGATGTGGCAAAGGCTGATCCTGAGTGGTCTGTTGTCCTCTTGAGGTACTTCAATCCGATCGGTGCGCATCCAAGCGGCATGATAGGGGAGGACCCTCATGGAATACCTGCTAATCTGATGCCATATATCACAAAGGTGGCAATCGGCAAGCTCCCATATCTGAATGTCTTCGGCGATGATTATCCTACTCATGATGGAACAGGCGTCAGAGACTATATACACGTCGTGGATCTTGCGAAGGGACATGTCGCAGCAATAGATTATATGATGAAGCATAAGGGTGCGGAGGCTTTCAATCTTGGGACAGGCACTGGATATTCCGTCCTTGATATTGTCCATGCCTTTGAAAAAGCTTCCGGAAAGCACATTGAGTATAGAATAGGGCCGAGGCGGCCTGGCGATCTGGCAACAGTCTATTCGTCTCCTGAGAAGAGCGCAGAGGTCCTTGGGTGGAAAGCTGAGCTTGGGCTTGAGGATATGTGCAGGGACAGCTTCAACTGGCAGAGCAAGAACCCTGATGGCTATAATGGCTGATTGATTTGCACTTGGCGGAAAGGAGCTTGAAGGCTCCTTTTCTTATTGCCTCATAAAGCATCGCTCATCCAGCAATCATTTAGAAAAGGAAAAGGCACCGGATGCCGGTGCCTTTTCTCTTATAATGGATGTCCCTACTTGAGGTAGATATCCTTTGTCGGATGGTAATCCATTGTATTTGTATGCCATCCGCCCCACTTGTTTGTATCGATGATATTTGTTGATACATAGTAGTAGAATGGGATGATAGCCTGATCTTCGTTGATCATTGTATCTTCTGCAGTTCTGAGAACTTCCATTCTGTCTTCGCCAGCAGGCATTCTTGCTGCTTCGTTGATCAGTGTATCATATAC
>CAKQTF010000077.1 GCA_934276695.1 uncultured Spirochaetales bacterium | reverse complement strand
GCCGTACAGAAAGAGACTATATAAAGATCCGGTATTCGAAGGATGAATTCCTGTATGTTCCGATAGAGCAGGCCAATCTTGTACAGAAGTACATAGGAAATGATGGAAGAATACCAAAGCTTGATTCAATAGGCTCTTCTTCATGGAGCAAGAAGAAAGAGAAGGCTGTGAAGAATGCACAGGAGCTTGCATCCTCCCTGGTCCGTCTTTATGCAGAACGGCAGATGGTGCATGGTTATCCATTTGCAAAGGACAATGACTGGCAGATCCAGTTCGAGGCTTCGTTCCCATTTACAGAAACACCTGATCAGATCAGATGCATCGATGAAATAAAGCATGATATGGAAAGCGATATGGTTATGGACAGGCTTGTCTGCGGGGATGTCGGATATGGAAAGACAGAGATTGCTTTCAGAGCAGCATTCAAGGCTGTCATGTCAGGCAAGCAGGTAGCATTCCTTGCTCCAACTGTGATACTGGCAGAACAGCACTATGAGAATTTCAAATCAAGGCTTGGAGTCTTTCCTGTCAAGGCGGGGATAATAACACGATTTGTCTCCTCTTCGAAGGTCCGCGAGACATTGAAGGGAATTGAAACAGGGGCTATAGATGTGCTTTTCGGTACGCACCGTATCCTTGGAAAGAATATGAGATTCAGGGACCTTGGACTGCTTATAATAGATGAAGAGCAGAGGTTCGGTGTAAAGGATAAGGAGAAGATAAAGCAGCTCAAGACCAATATAGACTGCCTTACATTATCTGCTACGCCAATACCGAGGACTCTGTATATGTCGCTGCTTAAGGTCAGGGATATGTCACTGCTCACAACTGCGCCGAGAGAGCGGCAGCCTATAGAGACTTTCATTGAGGAATTCTCTCTGCCTCTTGTTGTCAAAGCGATAAGAAGCGAGCTTGAAAGAGGCGGTCAGGTCTTCTATCTGCATAACAGGATAGAGGACCTGGAAGATGTGGCTATGATGCTCAGGAGAGAGATCCCGAGTGCAATCATCGAAGATGCTCATGGCCAGATGAGTGCAGATGAGCTAGAGGACAAGATGCACAGGTTCATATTCGAAGGCGTGCAGGTTCTTGTCTCTACCACGATCATAGAGAACGGAATTGATATACCGAATGTGAATACGATTATAATCGACAGAGCAGAACGGCTAGGTCTTGCTCAGCTTTATCAGCTGAGGGGCAGAGTCGGAAGATCTGACAAGAAAGCCTATTGCTATCTGCTTTATCCAGATAAGTCTGCACTCAATGATGATGCGATAAAGAGGCTTCGTGTGCTGAGTGAGAATACTGGGCTTGGTGCAGGATTCAAGGTCGCGATGAAGGATATGGAGATCCGCGGAGCTGGGAATATACTTGGCCGGGAGCAGTCTGGAGAGCTTGAGGCTGTTGGTCTTGATATGTATATGAAGCTTCTGGAGGAAGAGATAGACAAGCTCTCATCTTCGGATAAGAAGGAGCAGCGTGATGTGCTTCTGGAGCTTGATTATACAGGATTCATCCCTGATTCCTATGTCACAGATCCGACACTGAAATTCGAGCTGTATAAGAAGATTTCCAGTGTATCGACAGAGAGTGAGCTTGAGGGGCTTATGCATGAGGTTGAGAACAGATTCGGAGTCATTCCTGAAGAAGTTGATAATCTTTTCTGCATTGCAGAGATAAAGATAATATGCCGCCGCCTTTCAATCTTCCATCTGAAGGAAGTCAGAGGCGCAGTGCAGCTTGAGTTCAGCAGGGTCTCTGATATAAACCCGGAGAAGGTAGTAAGCCTGGTTTCACTATCGGGAGGCAAGGTCCGGCTGGATTCTAGACGCATGACATATCTGGAAATGGAGACTAGTGCTGTTTCTTTGAAGGATAAGGCTTTGTTTATTCTTGAACAGCTAAGGAGATTGATTTAATGGAAGAGAAGGAACTCTTTGAGAGATTAGGAAGAATAGAAGTCCGGGAAGGCAAGGAGAGGCAGATAAAGAGCTATGTCCTGAGAAACAATACTGTAGAGGATAAGGACCGTGAAGTAATAAGGAAGTATTTTGATAAATACGGTCTATTCTATACAGGTGAGGCTTTTGATAAGCAGAAGGTATTCGGAAATAACCATCCGCTTATCATAGAGATCGGATTTGGAATGGGGGACACCACAGCTAAGATGGCATTGATCAAGGGCGAGAATAATTATCTTGGGCTTGAGGTATACCTGCAGGGCTTTATAAAGCTTCTTAAGAATCTTGGGGAGAATAACATAGACAATGTCAGGATCATGAGATTCAATGCTGTGGATGTGCTTGAGAATATGATTGAGGATAATTCTGTTGACGGCTTTCATGTATTTTTCCCTGATCCATGGCCTAAGAAAAAGCATCATAAGCGCAGGCTCATGAATCCTGAATTCCTGCATCTTCTGGCTACAAAGCTTAAAAAAGGCGGATACATCTATATGGTGACAGACTGGGAAGAATATGCAGAAGAGGTCCTCGGGATTGAAAGGAATGAACCACTGCTCAATAATCCATTCTATTCATTTGCCCCTCCTGTGACATGGCGGCCTGTAACGAAATTCGAGCAGAAGGGAATGGAGAAGGAGTATACAATCAATGAGCTCTGGTTCGAGAAGGTCTGATTGCTGAAAAGAGCTGTATCATCGCTGATACAGCCCTGATTTGAGGAAAAGTTCCTTCAATGGCCCCTTTCTTAATTCTGGTGCATAAGCTCCGGATTATTCCTTGCTTTCTGCTTCCTTCGCTCTTTTCGCCTCTGCTATGACATCTTCAGCAAGTTTTCCATTAAGAGTCTCATAATGGTCGAATTCCAGTTCGAATGAGCCTGTTCCGCTAGTCATGCTCTTCAGGTCTATGGCATAGTTCCTGAGCTCAGCCATAGGAACTTCTGCTTTTACAGCGGTCAGATGTCCCTTTTCCTCCTGTCCGAGCACACGCCCTCTTTTTCCTGACAGATCGGACAGGATAGACCCAAGATACTCGTTCTCAACAAACACCTCAAGTTTCATGAATGGTTCCAGCAGGACGCATCCAGCCTTTGATAGGGCAATCTCCATGGCACCTTTTGCTGCAAGCTTGAAAGCCATTTCGGAGGAGTCTACAGGATGTTCCTTTCCATCAATCAGATTCACACCGATATCCACAAGGGGATAGCCGGCAAGATAGCCTTCCTGCATTGATTCAAGTATTCCTTTCTCTATTCCTGGAATATAGCCCTTTGAGATCGCACCTCCCTTGATTGAATTTGTGAACTCGTAGTATTTCCCTCTTTCAATAGGCTCAATCTCAAGAACAACACGGCCGAACTGCCCATGCCCTCCAGACTGCTTCTTGTGTGAGTATTCTGCAATTCCTGATTTCTTTGTGATCGTCTCCCTGTAGGCAATCTTAGGAGTCTTTGTGTGGATTGTGATCTTCTGTTTTTCCCTGATCCTGTCAAGAATCATGTTTATATGGAGTTCGCCCATTCCGCCGATGATGGATTCCTTTGTCTCTTCATTGTATTTCATTACAAAAGTCAGATCCTCTTCTGCAATCTTATGAAGGAAATCATTCATCTTGTCTTCGCTCTTCTTGTCATCAGCTTTGATTGCCAGCTCGAATACAGGCTGAGGAAGTCTGAGAGGGCGGAATTTCCTCTTCATCTCAGATGTCTGGACAAGAGTTGAATTCGTTGATGCGATATCGAATTTTGCGACGATTCCGATATCTCCAGCTGGAAGTCTATCTGTCTCAATAAGCTTCTTGCCGACAGCTCTGTACAGCTTTCCTGGCTTTGCCTTCTTTCCTATCTCATTATTGTAAAGCTCTGTATCCGGTGTTATTACGCCTGTCACGACTTTGAGGAATGACAGTTTTCCTGAGAACTGGTCAAGTGTTGTCTTAAAGCAGTATGCACTTGCATTTCCTTCCGGGGTTATCGGAAGAGTTGTCTCTTCTCCCTGTCTTCCGATTATGAATTCATCTACGCCAAGCGGAGAAGGGAAGTTGTTTCTGATGAAATTCAGCAAGGAGAGGATTCCCGCTCCCTTATCAGTTGCACCGCAGAATACGGGTACGATCCTGTTTGCTTTCAGTCCCTCCTTAAGCCCTCTTCTGATTTCATCAGGTGTGAGTGTGTTCTCTTCAAAATACTTTTCAATCAGATCATCTGCACCTTCTGCAGCATTTTCTATTAGTCTTGCTCTGAAGTCTTCAACTACAGCAGTATATTTTTCAGGTATTGGTATAGGTGTCTCTTTTGCACCTTCATGGCATTCATAAGCCTGATTCTCAATCAGGTTTATCACACCATGGAATTCCTCTGCTTCGCCAAGAGCCATTACCACAGGCACGAAATGCGAGGAGAATTCCTCTTCTAAGGAATCAATGACTTTTCTGAAGCTGGCTCTTTCCTTATCCATCTTATTGATGAATACAGCTCTTGGCTTGTTTCTCTCATCAAGTCTTCTCCATAGCTTTATTGTCTCAATCTGTGCACCTTCTCGTCCATCAACAAGCATAAGTGCTGCTTCTGTTGCTCTGAATGCACATATTGCCTCTCCGATGAAGTCAGCTGTTCCCGGAGTATCCAGTATATTGATTGTCTTTCCTTCCCACGTTGTGGAAGCAAGGGAGGTATGAATTGAAATCTTTCTTGAGATTTCCTCTTCTGTATAGTCACTTACAGTTTTGCCTGAGCTAACTGTTTCAGGCTTCGGGAGAGTACCAGCATAATAAAGCATCTGCTCTATTAAGTTGGTCTTTCCCGTACCATTATGGCCGATGATGGCAACATTCCTGATGTCTTTTGTCTCAACGCTCATATAATTCCCTCCTTTTGAAATCACAAAGCTATTTATAGCTATGATGGTAAAAGAGGGTATGTGATAAGTCAAATAAAAACAGAATTAAGAGTCTTTCAAGCCTTCTCTGCGTAGTGGTCGAACTCCATGCTGAACGATCCGCGTCCCTGTGTTGAGCTTCTCAGAACAGTGGTATATCCGAACATCTTCTCCAATGGAACCTCTGCTGTGACAAGGTCTGTGCTTATCCCGGATTCCATCGAAAGCACGATTCCTCCGCGTGCTGTCAGTGATGAGATGACATCTCCAATGTATTCAGAAGGAGCTGATGCCTGGACTTTCATCACAGGCTCCATCATAACAGGGCATGCTTCCTGGCATATTCTGTCAAAGGCCATTGCTGCGCATGAAGTGAATGCAAAAGGAGTAGATGTAAGCTCATCGAATGTGATTTCCTTCACATCTGCTTCGATGTCAGTGCATTCATAGCCGAACTTGATTCCTGATGAGAAAGCTCCGTTGATCCCTGTCCTGATTGCATTGACTATATCTTCAGGGATATCTCTCAGCGGGGCTGAGAATTTAAGCACGTTTCCTGATTTAGGCGGAAGCGGCTTAACGGCAAGGGTTATGGCTGCAGTATTTTCCTTGTTAGCGATGATCCTGTCAAATGTCTCAGTTCCTGTAGCTTCCTTTCTGATTGATTCCCTGTAGCTTACCTGGGGATTTCCGATTCTGGCATCGATTTTCATCTCTTTTGTTATCCTTGTAACGAGAACATCAAGATGAAGCTCTCCCATGCCTGATATCACAAGCTGCCCAGTCTCGCTGTCATCCTTATATGAGAATGTAGGATCTTCCATTGACAGCATTTCCAGTGCCTTTCTCAGCTTATCCTGGTCGGCTGTTGTCTTTGGCTCGATTGCGATTGATATCACAGGATTAGGAAAAACCATGTTCTCAAGCAGATATGGATGATTCTCTGCTCCGATT
>CAKQTF010000076.1 GCA_934276695.1 uncultured Spirochaetales bacterium | reverse complement strand
ATTCTAGCTCTTCCTTCACTGTAGGCAGGAACAGCTGCTCAAATGGATTCTGCATCAGATAAGAGACAGTCCTGCGCCTTTCCTTATCTGAAATCGCCCTGCCATTGAACATGACGCTGCCGCTCTCCTCCTTCAGAAGCCCGCAGAGCACTTTGGACAGCGTGCTTTTCCCCGATCCATTCTCACCGAGAAGCAGTGTGCACCTGCCGCCATCAATCCTCATCCTGCTTACAGAGAGAGAGAACGGATGCTCTTCCCTGACAGATCTGTGCGCTCTTGTCAGGCGTACATCCATGCACTCAATCACATTATCATTCGGAACTTCCTCTATAGCAGGCATAATCCCTGCTCTCCTGTAAACAGATGCCTTTCCTGAGTCTATTGAGATGATCCTGTCATATAGCCCTTCATAAGTCGGAAGGAAATGGGATCCAAGGATCAGAAGAGTCCTGCCTCTTTCCTTCAATAGCTCTGCAATACGGCCTCTCCAGTATGGTGAGAGCTCATCAAATGACTCGTCGAGGATGTAAAGGAAGGGATCAATCATGAACAGGATAGCAATCATCAGGCGCTTCTTCTCACCTCCAGAGAGCTCGGCAGTTGAGACTTCCCTGTATTTCCCAAGATCGAATGTGCTGAGAGTCCATGCAATGCGCCTGTCTATCTCATCCTTATCAAGGCCGAGATTCCCAAGCGGGAATGAGAGCTCCTCAACAAGCGTTGAGAACAGGATCATCTCATCGCTGTTCTGGCTGACTCTTGCAGCAAGCGTGATCCTGTCAGGAATATCCAGAGAGAGAATATCAGTGCCATTGACAAACACATGGCCTGAGATGAATCCTCCTGTGTATTTCGGAGCAGAGCCTGTAAGAATGCGGGCAAGGGTTGTCTTGCCGCTTCCCGGCGGAGCAATCAGAAGAATGCGCTCCCCTTCTTCCATATGCAATGAAAAAGAGGAGAAAAGCCCTATGCCTTTCTCCTCATAACTGAATGAAAGACTATCTATATCTACCATCATCTTCTCTTTGGGAATGCCGGGATCTTCTCGAATTCAGATCTCACCATATTCTCGACCTTAGCAGGGAGAGCCGCAATCTCCTCTGCACTCATTCCTGCAGTATCAATAGAAGGGAGGATCTTCACATACACAGGCACGAATCCGAAATAGTGGGCATCCTCAAAAGTCTGCCTTGTGTTCTTGATCACGACAGGAACGACCTTTGCCTCGGCTCTTGTTGCCATCTTGAATGAGCCAGCCTTGAATTCAGCAACCTTGCCTTCCTTGTTCCTTGTGCCTTCAGGGAAGATCACCATAGGAATACCATTCTCCATATTCTCTGTTCCTGCATGGATTGCACGTATTGCCTCCCTTGGGCTCTTCCTGTCAATCAGAGGACAGTGCAGGAGCCATAGCAGGCCATTGATCAGGGGCACCTTCTTCAGCTCTTTCTTCGCAATCATGCCTGGCCATCTGCCTGTTGCATAGATTGCCGGTATATCTATCATGGAATTATGGTTAGGGAAGAAGCAGTACTTCTCGCCTCTTGAAGGCAGGTTCTCCTTTCCATCAACATGCACGATAGATCCAAGGAAGAACATGATCCAGGCATCGACGAACTGCAGGATGAAATGCGGAACGATCTCTCCGAGCCTGCGGAGATGAAGCAGGCGGAACACTCCGCCTATGATGATTGCAGCAAGGCAGAACACAGCCATCACCGGAACAATCAATACAATAGCAATTATGAATCTGAATATCTTGATCAGTGTCCTCATATTCACCTCTTGACTGAATAAAGCCTGTAATAAAGGCCTCTGGCAGCTATGAGCTCATCATGGGAGCCCTTTTCCACAACCCTGCCCTTATCCATCACATATATGATATCACTATCAATGATAGTTGAAAGCCTATGCGCAATCATTATGCAGGTACGGCCTGCAGAAAGCCTCTCAAGTGCATCCTGTATCATTGCTTCTGACTCAGTATCCAGACTGCTTGTAGCCTCATCAAAGACAAGTATCTTAGGATTCTTCAGGAAGACCCTTGCTATTGAAAGCCGCTGTTTCTGTCCTCCGGAGAGCCTTGTGCCCCTCTCCCCGACTTCTGTATCAAGCCCATCAGGCAGTGACCTGACAAACTCATCAAGGCACGCATTGCGGAGTGCTTCCCACATCTCCTCGTCGGTTGCATTGCTCTTACCATAGCGCAGGTTCTCCCTTATTGATGCATCAAAAAGGAATACATTCTGCTGCACAAATCCTATTGCCTCATGCAGTGATTTCTGGGTAACTGAATCTATATCAACGCCATCAATCATTATCGAGCCGCCACTCTTCTCATAGAACCTCGCAAGAAGCTGTACAGCTGTTGTCTTGCCTGCACCAGACTCTCCGACTATTGCAGCTCTCTTTCCTCCGGGAATCGACATCGAAAGATCGTCTATGACTATCTTCTCACCATTGGACTCATATGAGAATGACACATCCTTGTACTCAATGCTGCCATCCTTCACGGCAAGATCGGAAGCATCCGGGGAATCCTCTATCTCAGGCCTGATATCCATGACTTCCGTAAAGCGCTCAAATGAGGCAGCGCCCTGAGTGAACTGCTCTGTGAATGATATAAGGCGGTCAATCGGAGGAAGCACGACAGAGACATAGAGAATGAATGTGACCAGATCTGAATACGCTATCTGACCTGCAGCGATCAGGATGATGCCTCCTGTTATTGTCATGAAGTAATAGAACTCCCTCATGAAGTCTATTCCTGCATGATAGCTTGCCATCTCCTGGTACATAGCCTCCCGGCTGGCTTTGAGATCAGAATTTGATGATGCGAACTTCTTCCTCTGGAAATCCTCCTGCGAATAGCTCTTGACTTCCCTTATCCCCTGTATCGAATTCTCAGCTGCGACATTCACATCAGCTATCCGTGATCTTATTGCCCGATTCGTCCTCTTCAGGCGCTTATTGAACACAATGCCATATGCGAGCATCACAGGCAGAGGTATGACGGATATCAGCGATAGCTTCCAGGAGAAGCTGAACATCAGGGCATATGCACCGACCAGAGTCGCTATTGAGATCACAACATCCTCAGGCCCATGGTGGGCAAGCTCAGCGACATTGAATAGGTCATTCGAGATCCTGCTCATTATCGTACCTGTCTTCGTCCTGTCAAAATAGGAGAAAGACAGCGTCTGGAGATGATCGAACAGATCCTGTCTCATATCATTCTCCATCCATACGCCAAGATAATGGCCCCATTTTATCCTGATATACGTGAATGCAGACTGAAGTGCATAAATTGCAAGAATCAGCAGTGAGAAAAGCGCTGCCAATCCCCATGCTCTCTCCGGCAGTGACCTGTTAAGGATATGCCGTACTATTGCTGGTGCGATTATCGATAAGGCTGATGAAAGAAGCGCAACAGCCATATCCAGGAAGAACCACCATCTGTACTTCTTATAATAAGAACAGAAACGCCCGAAAAGAGACATATCAGCGCCTCTTGAAGAGCTTTTTAAGCTTTGAAAGGAATCCTTCCCTGACTTCAGGAGCAGCAGGCTTCTTCTCAGCAACCGGAGCATTCCCACCTGAAGGCTTCTTCGCCTCAGGCCTAGGAGCAGGCTTTGCTCCCGTCTTTGCTGGATTCTTAGCTGCAGACCTTGCATTCTGCTTAAGATCTGCCTTGGCTTTTTCCGGAGCATCACCGCTGTACTGGTTTCTATAATATGCCATGCGCTCCTCCAGAGACATCGATGAGAGCTTCTCATACCGCTCTGAGTCCTTCTTTGAAACAGGCTCTTCACTCTTATGAGCTTTCTTCTTCTTTATCGGAGAAGACTTCTTCTTCGGTCCATCCTTTTCCTTATAGCTGCGAGGTCTTGCCTTGACAGATGAATTCTCACCTCTCTTCCTTCTGAACCTGTATCCGGCACTCTTGTCCTCAACGCTCTCGAGTCCGACCTCATCCGCCCAGAGCACAGGGATCTTCATCTGGATGTATTCTTCTATTGCCTCAAGCCCGTATATGTACTCCTCACATGCAAGGGTTATTGCCTTGCCTGACTTGCCGGCTCTTGCAGTCCTGCCGATCCTATGCACATAATTCTCGAAATCCTCAGGGATATCATAGTTGACGACAAGCTCCAGGTCATCAATCTGAAGGCCTCTTGCAGCAACATCAGTAGCAACAAGGATTGGAAGCTTGCCTTCCTTCATTCTCTCGATTGTCTTAAGGCGCTTTGACTGTGGCATATCACCCATGAGGTACTCTGCCTTATAGCCATTCATGACAAGGCGCTCTGCAACCTCAACAGCTCTGTCCTTCATATTAGTGAAGATAAGGCATGATGCAGGATTGATCTTATGGAGGATTGAGAGAAGAAGTGCAAACTTATCATCCTTTGTCACATGGAACAGCTCCTGGGTGATGTTCTTCACTGTGATCTCCTCCGGCTGGACCTCAATCTCCTTAGGGCTATTCATGTACTGCCATGCAAGATTCCTTACCTTAGTTGAAAGTGTTGCTGAGAGAATAAGCGTCTGACGCTCCTTAGGAGAGCGCATCATAGAGAACATCCGCTGTATATCAGGGTAGAATCCCATATCGAACATGCGGTCAGCCTCATCCAGCACGACTGTGTCAAACAGCCTGAAATCAATCTTATGGGAGGATGAGAAATCAAGAAGCCTTCCTGGAGTGCCAACATAAAGATTAAGGCCCTCCTTCAGCTCATTCTCCTGCTCCTGGTATCCTACACCGCCATAGAAGCATCCGATCTTATAGCCTTCAAGAGATGAAGAGAGAAGCTTTGCATCCTCCTCAATCTGCACAGCAAGCTCCCTTGTAGGAGCAACCACCAAGGCTGTGCCCTTATGCCCGCCTCTTATGAACTTCTCAAATACTGTCAGTAGGAAGACCGCTGTCTTTCCGGATCCTGTCTTTGACTGGACCATCACATCAGAGCCAGAAAGAGAGACTGGAAGGACATTCTCCTGCACCATTGTGCAATCGGAGAACCCAGCTTTTCTGACTCCATCCAAAACCTCTGAAGAAAGAGGCAGTTCTGTAAATTTCATATAAATAATCCTTAATAGGGAAATAAATTCTTAATGCAGTTTTACATTAATGAATCTATAGGACTTTGTCCATTGCATTGCACCTATTAAGGATATTAATTGGAGTATTTGCTACTCCCAGGCCCTTACAAGGTCACGTATCCTTATGATCTTATCCCAGGCACTCCTGTTCATCGCATTCTCACCGACGGCTGACAGCGGAAGCGCTGCCATGCTTGTGGATGAGATGAATACAGAATCAAAGAATCTGAGCTCATCATACTTAACAGCAGAATAGACAACCTCCATGCCAAGCTCCCTGATTGCCTTTACGACGCTGATCCTGGTTATCCCGCCAAGCACAAGCTCATCAGGAGCTGTATAGACCTTATTGCCGAGCACTGCATAGAAATTCGACCGGGTCCCTTCTGTGATCACTCCTTCCCTGTTGACAAGAAGCGCCTCGAATGCGCCTTTTGCCTTAGCTTCCTCAAGTGCGATATAGCTCATCAGAAGATTGCTTGTCTTCGCTGTCGGCAGAAAGCGCTCGCCGAAATACAGCTCAGCCCTGACACCGTCTGTGTAATAGCTATCTGGATATGTAAGCAGATCCTGATATGTTATGAAATAGGAATCAACATCACCGCCGACTGCAAGGATCCTCACAGTGCAGTCGCTTAGCCCATCACCTGAGATCAGAAGCTGCAGCGCGCTGAGAAGCTCTTCCTCTGTATAATGGAAATCAAGGCCTATCTGCCTGGCAGAATCCTTCAGGCGCTCATAATGGTCACTGAAATGGACTATAT
>CAKQTF010000075.1 GCA_934276695.1 uncultured Spirochaetales bacterium | reverse complement strand
GCTTTGCTGATCTGGCAACTGGTGCATCACTGCATCAGTTCGGTATCAATATTGATTTTGAGAATAAGAGCGTAAGCCTGTCCAATCCGCAGATGCATCTTTATTCATCCTGGCTTGATACATTTATATTTGAATCTGATTTTGATGATTTCCCGCTTATGGCAGGAAGCGGTGATCTCGTGCCATGCCTTATCGATGGAGACCTGTCTGTATCATTTGATTTTGCACAGCAGAGCTTCGAGATATCAAGCCCGTCATTCAGAATGAAGAACCTGCATTATTTCACTGGAAGCCCTGATCTGTCATTCAGTGTCCACGGTGATAATGATTCAATATCCATACGGAATATCATGGTTGAAAGCACTGGATTTCCTGATCTTCATGGCGAGTTTGTATTTGATATGCGCCAGTTCGGGCTTCTTCTTCACCTTTCTGATGGAATCCATGATGGTGAGCAGGTCCTTCTATCGATAATAAAGGATGGTTCTCTTTTCAGTGGCATTCTGAATGGGAAGAATATCAGGCTAGGAAGATTCGGACAGCCTGATATGACTGGATCCGTGAATCTTACAGGAAGCGGTAATACCTATGAGGATTTTGCTTTTACTGGCGACTTCATGGCTTCCGGCCTTGATGATATCAATGATTCAAGGCGTGTGAACAGTTCTGTTTTCATAGATTCCTCATCAGTGGAATTCTCTGGGATAAAGTATACATCGGGTGCTGTAAGTGCTGGCATAGATAGCATTTCGCTTGATTCTTCTGCAGGGGTGCTTGATATCAGCGGTATAAGTTTCATGGCCTCACTTGAACATGCTGACAGAGCATATCCTGTCTCGTTCTCTTCCTCGGTAAGCATGAGCCTGCCTAAGGGTGATACGCTCTATGAGATGGCACGTTCACTGATAAGAAGCAGGGGGGATGGGATTTCCTTCAGCGGGTCTGTGGATAATGTGAATTATGATAATTCGCTGATTGCACCTTGCCGGACATTCTCTGGAATCTATTCAGAGAAGAAACTGGAGTTCTATGGTGATGCTGTCTCTGGAACAATAAATATCAGTGAACGCACTGCTGATCTTGATATCAATCTGATGCCGATTGCTGAATTCAGACTGAAGGCTGATATGAATGGCAGGTATGGCCCTGATTATTATTTTGATATTGGCTCATTTGCTGTTTCGCTTGCAAATCTCTCAATCAGCAGTCCTATCCTTATTTTCTATGATCCAGCATATCTGCATGGGAATCTTGATCTGATTGCAACAGAAGAGGGGTATAGGATGTATGGTAAGCTTGATTCTGATCATAGCGAATTTGATCTCTTCTGGCTTCCTGGAGAAAGAATCATTCTTCACAATCCGAGTTTTATAATATGGGACAATGTCATTACTTCAAATCTTACAGATCTTACATGCATGAATCTAGGTACGAATCAGCGTGTCCCTGGCAAGGTCAGGCTTGAGCTGACATTCGGTCCTCTGCTCTCATTTGAATCATATGAAGTTGATGTCTATCTTGAAGAAGGAAATGAAGTGAATTACAGGCTTCCGATGCCGGAGTCAAATATCGATCTGACAGGAAAGGTGTCAGGACATTTCCATATCGATGATGTCACGGGGATCATTGCTTCATCAGGAGATCTGAGGATAAAGGACACTGTATTGTCAGTCGGGATGAATGAGCTCCCATCGTGGTTCGGACCTATAACAGCAGAGACCAGCACTGATTTCAACCTGACACTGGCTTCAAACTGCAAGGTGATTTTCCCTCTTTCCTCAACGCCGATCCTCACTGCGTTTGCAGAGAATGGAACTAGGCTCTTCTTCCATAATGCCAAGGATGGGATAAGATTAAGCGGCGACTTCAATATCAGAAGCGGTGAGATATATTATTTCCAGAAGTATTTCTATATAACAGAAGGAAAAATCCATTTTGAGGAAAATCAGAAGACACTAAACCCTGTCATAAACCTCAGAGCTAGGCTCAGGGACTTTGATTCTGATGGTAAGCAGGTTGATATCTATCTTAATCTGCGTGATTCGAAGCTCAACGACCTGAATCCGACATTTGAGAGCTCTCCGGCAAAGAGCCTAAATGAGATAATGCAGATACTTGGCCAGGCAATTCTTCCTGCATCTGCATATGGAAAGAGCTCTCTGACGAGTGTTGCTTCACTTCTGACGGCATCTGTTGATATCCTTAGCAGGGTAGGTCTTATAAAAGGAAATGGCACAGGTCTTGATCAGTCAATCAAGGAGTCTCTAGGCCTTGATATTTTCTCGCTTCATTCAAATATTGTCAGCAATATACTTACGGATACAATCGCACTCAGTGGTCTTGGCAGTTCTGTTTCGGATTTCTCTCCGATGGCAAAGTACATGAATGGCACGAGCATATATATAGGGAAATACATTCTGCCTGAGGTATACATGCAGGCTCTTTTCCATCTTACAGCAGAGAGCAATCCTGGAGAGAACAGGCATACATTCCTGTCTGATGATCTTGTTCTTGATAGCGAGTTCTCTGCAGAGTGGGAGAATCCTCTGTGCACTGTCACATTCTTCACAAAGCCTGTTAACCTGACTTTCTATTCGATTCTGGATGGCTTCGGTTTCACGCTTTCAAAGAGGCTTATTTTCTGAAAGTAGCGGAAACTTCATTATAAATACACATTCTGATCTGATGTTATTGCTTATGGCATAATGAACTGTTTTATGACAGCCTTTATGCTATCCATTTGAGTTTTGGGAATAATTCTGATATCATGAAAAGAGAGGTTTGGTGTGATAAACAGTCGATATTCAAGAATTCTTGTCATTCTATTGTCTCTTATTTTCCTATCATTCCCTCTTTTTGCTGCCGGTGAATGGTGGAATGGTAAGGTGATTACGGCAATAAGATATGATGGCGTGGTCAATGTCCCTCAGAAAAGCATAGATAATATCATTAATAATTATGTCGGACTTTCATATTCTTCGGATCTTTATGATGACTTGAGCTCTGATTTATATGATCAGCCATGGCTGAATTATTTTTATGCAGAGGCTACAGCCGATGATGATATGCTGAATCTTGTGCTGGTTCTGCATATTTATGAGAATCCATTAGTTGAAAGCGTTGATGTTGAAGGCAATAACAAGATGAAGCGGAAGAGCGTGCTTGATGCACAGTCCATCACCGCCGGTTCTTTCATCAGAACTCTTGGCTTTACAGCAGAGGCTTCTGCAATCAGGAATGCATATTTAGCAAAAGGATATAAGGACGCATCTGTTGATGCTCAGTATGATTTTGATGCAGAGACCAACCGTGTCAGCCTGAAATACATAATAAGTGAGGGAAAGCAGTATAAGATACAGGAAATCCTCTATAATGGCATTTCCGGCGGCAATGCCAAAGAGCTTAATAAAGTAATAAGCAGTAAGGCAAAATCATTCTTCAATTCAGGTAATTTCCAGGAATCGCTTCTTGAGAGTGATAAGGCAGCCATACTTTCCTATTATGCAACAAAAGGATATCCTGATGCTGCAATCTCAGGTATTGATATAAACAATGTTGAGGAGACGGATGACATTGTATTTGTCTCTGTCGTGTTCAATGTCAATGAAGGTGAATACTGGACGCTTGGAGATGTCTCAATAGAGGGTAATACAGTATTCTCCGAAGAAGATCTGCTTGATACATCTGTGCTGCACATCGGATCTGCATATAATACGCAGAGCATACAGGCCCTTGTTGAGAATATTGCTGTCCTTTATTCGGATAATGGGTATATCTTTGCAGGAATAAGCAGCTCTGAGCATAGGAATGAGCAGGAAGGCAGAATCGATGTCACTGTATCTATTTCTGAAGGATCGCAGGCTGTTATTGAGGAAGTGATCATCTCGGGAATGACAAAGACAAAACCTTATGTATTCGAGCGTGAGATAACCACAAAAGTCGGGGATGTATTCTCGCGTGCTGATGCGATAAAGAGCCAGCAGAACATAATGAATACATCTCTTGTATCTGGCATAAAGATGAACCTTGCTCAGGGAAAGAATGAGAAGGGAATTATCATTGAGTATATAGTAGAGGAAGGAAACCAGATGGAACTCCAGTTCGGTGCGACATTCGGCAGTACTTCAGGTGGGTTTCCGGTATCAGGTTTCCTGCAGTGGTCTGATAAGAATATCTTTGGCACAGGCAGGGATCTTTCCATCTCCACAACGCTTTCTCCCTCTACACAGAGTATTTCTCTTGGACTTTCTGATGACTGGGTCGGAGACAAGAGATGGTCTAATGGCATTTCTCTTTCATTGGAGAGGAATGTAAGAAGCAATGTGCTCCAGAAGGAACCTCATTCGGATTATTATGATGGCCGTGATAATCAGAAGGTCACATATCCTCTTGGATATACGAATGCAAATGACTGGTATAACCTGAAGATCACTCCATCCTCAGCTAATCTTATGACATATGACTACTACAGGATTGCTCTTGGATATAATACAGGCTACACATTTGCATGGAATCCTGGGTCTCTGATAATATCTGGAGGTATTTCATTTGGCCTCAATCATGCTGTGTATGATTCCAATTATGATCCTTATGAGCTTCTTATAAAGAAATATCATGATAAGTGGCAGCTTTCAAATAAGCTATCTTTGTCGTTGACGTGGGATAGCAGGGATCTGAAGAAGAACACTACAAAGGGATATATCATCAGTGTAGGATATACATATGCGGGCGGTTTCCTGTTTGGTTTATCAGATTACAATCAGCTGAGCGCTTCATTCTCTGCATATCATTCGCTATTCAGCTATACAAACGATAAGGATGAGACCAAATCCCTTGTTCTTTCCGGAACGTCAAGTGTGAGCTTCATGCTGCCTCAGTATTGGAATAATACAGAAAAAGGCGGTTGGGGCTGGTATGATGCAAGTGAGGGGGCAACAAGATATGAGATGCTTTATATCGATGGCATGAATATCGGAAGAGGCTTCTCAGGCAGTTATGATGACCTGTATGATAATTCATTCCTGTGGCATAATCAGCTGGATATCTCATTCCCTCTTGTTAATAATGTGATGGCTGCAGAGGGATTCTTCTCTGCCACAGGTGCATTGCAGGATCTTAAGAAACTTGATAAGTTCTCGAATATCAATTGGTATTTTGCAACAGGAATAGGCATAAAGATGCAGATCCCTGGCTTCCCTCTGGGACTTTACCTTGTTAAGAATGCGACTATCCGTGAAGGGAATGGATGGGCATGGGACTCAGGATTCATCTTCAATAACGGAAAGGCAGGTTCTGGTCTGAAGCTTGTGCTTGCAATCACGACTTCTCTTTATTAATGGAAAAAATGGAAGACAGCGAAAAGAAATTGACGCCGATGATGCGCCAATATTTAGCAATAAAAAAAGAGCATCAGGATAAGGTGCTCTTTTTCCGTCTGGGTGATTTTTATGAGATGTTCGATTCTGATGCAATCGAGGTTTCAAAGCTTCTTAATCTGACTCTTACCCACAGAGGCCAGGTGCCGATGTGCGGCATCCCGTATCATGCTGTGAGGAACTACCTGAAAAGGCTCCTGGATCTTGGTCTTAAGGTTGCAGTCTGCGAGCAGTTTGTTGATATTGATAATCCAAGGGATCTTGCAAAGAGGGAAGTCACGCAGATATATACACCGGCAACTGTTGTGGATGATGATTACCTTGACTCATTATCATCCTCCTATATCCTTTCTGTGTATGTGGATAGAAAAGGAGTGCATATATCATGGAGTGATATCTCGACAGGAGAATTCTATATAAGGGACCTTGATCTGGATAAGGACTTTGCATCTCTTGGGTCTGCTATTGATTCAATCAAGCCAAAGGAGATCCTTGTCCAGGATGACTGTTATTTCACAGAACGTAATTTCAGGAGGGTAATAGATTCATCTTCTTCTATAGTATCAAAGCTTCC